>JBNMMV010000029.1:0-21314 GCA_051270205.1 Limisphaerales bacterium | reverse complement strand
TACTACAGCCGGGTATACCGATATCTTTGTAGAAGGCTAAATGAAGCCGATGCAGAAGAGGTGGCCATGATAACCATTGAACAAGCAATTAGACGCATTGAGACTTATCGAGCGGAGGCTTCCCTGTTGACTTGGGTATACCACGTGGCACGGAGTCAGCTGAGTGCGTTTCTCCAGAAGGAACAGCGACACGCTCACGAAGACCTCGTTACTGAATTAGGCGATATTCGACATGATGTCGAGTCAATAATGATGGACACAACGAACGCGCCTGAAGCAATCAGCGAACAAGCACAGCGCAATCAGCACGTGCAGTTGCTCCTGGACTATTTACCAAGTCAGTATGGGCAGGTGCTTGAGTGGAAGTACGTCGAAGGTCTTTCGGTGGAAGAAATAGCAGGATTGTTAGAAACCAGCGTGACCGCGATCCAATCGATGCTCGCCCGAGCACGTAAGGCCTTTAAGGAGGCCTATGACAACAAGTTGACTACAAACAACGTTGTATCCATCCGCACGAGTGGAGTGCAGACATGAAAATAGACGAGCAACCTGATGAGTTAGAAGACATTTTTGGCACCGTTACTGCTAGAAAGAATCCGTCTGCAGAAAACGTTGCTGAAGCAAGAGGTCGGGCGAATGAGGCCTGGCTGGCGATGGTCGCGAAGCGCAAGCGTCGTTCCCTGCAACGGTTTAGCGGAATTGCAGCGACCTTTGCAATTCTCGGCATCATAGGCTTAACGCAATTTTCGGCAGTGGCGCCGATAGAATTTGAACTTGCCGCAGGTGTGCTTGTAGAAGAATCGACTAATCGTACAGTAGGCCCATCGCAGATGATTGAGCTGGAAGGTTCAACGATTTGGGTGGCAAAAGAACCTACTCGAATGGCACTCAACGATATTGGTGACATTCGGCTGTCGAAAGGCGCCAGAGCTGAAATTTACTCAGGCGAAGAACTACGTCTGCTCAACGGTTCCATTTATATTGATACTCAGGGTGATGCTGATATTACGATTCTTACCCCTTTCGGCACTGTTTCGGATATTGGTACACGATTTGCTGTCACGGTTGACGAAAATCAGCTTGTTGTAGGTGTGCGCCATGGTGAAGTTAGAGTCGAATCGAGGTTCGGTGAGCTGCACGCGAAGGGGCAAGGGTCTACCGCCAGTGTTGTGACGGTGGATGACCAGGGATCTCGCACTCATACAGAGCCAAGTTCGGCCGAACGTTGGGAATGGATTCATGCTGTCAGTCCTGGTTACGACAACAACACCGTAATGGGTGCTGTGCGGCAGATTGCAGATGATTTAGGTGTTGAGCTCACATTTGAAAATCGTGGTGTCGAGGCGGGCGTAACGAACGTTGCTGTGCAAGGTGATTTGCAAAATTTGCAGCCGAGGCAGGCATTGCAATACGTTTTCCAGGATTCAGGCATGAATTATCAGCTAGACGCTGAGAATTTGACAATTTCTTCCATTCGGTAGCACTTAACTTTATCCTCGGCGTCTTTTTGTGAGACCCGTTATGCGGTTGAGGCTAGCACTACTCGCCGTAGTACTCGTAAAAATAGTACTCGTAGAAATAGTATTCGCCCCCGTTGTCTTGGCTCAGTCGATGCCGTTGTCGCAGGAGGTCATCGTGCCAGTAGTGGTCGATGAATCGCTAAGAAGCGCCCTCGATCGATTTGCAAGTTACGGTCTAAATATCGTGTCTACCTCATGGACCGTCCCCGCTCGTTTGGCAGTGACGCAATTGCCGCCTTCGTCAGCTTCGATTAACGAGCAGGTGGGCTTTCTGCTCGCATCGCACAATCTGCATCTCGTTTTGGTGGATGACAACAATGGCTTTGTCGCTAAAAATACAGATCAGCCATCGGTCAGAAAACCTGCTGCCGAGGCACGAGTCGTTGCTCCTGCTATAGAAGAAGTCGTGGTATTCGCCCACTACCGAATAGACGGTCTCACAGTCCACTCTCGCTACACAGACCGGCATGATCTCGCCGCGATACCCAGTATTGGTCGAGATGCACTTCGAAGCCTCAACACCCTACCTGGCGCGGCAAGTTCTGGTATCTCGGCGAGACAAAGGTATCGGGGTGGCAATGGCGATGAAACATTGTATCTGCTGGATGGCGTGGAGTTAACTTCACCATTTCACTTCGAAGGATTCCATGAGCTATTCAGTGTTATAAATCCAAACATCGTAGAATCCGGAGAGGCTTATTTGAGTGGTTATCCGGTGAGTTTTGAGTCGAAATTGAGTGGTGTTGTTGACCTCCGATTGGTCGACCCCCGATTGGTCGAAAGAGAGGATTCGGTGCAAGCTAACGTCGATCTAAATTTTTTTTCCGCTGCCGCAGATGCTAGAGGCAGCGCCAAAAATTGGACTTGGTTAGTATCTGGGCGAAAGAGCCTGATTGATTTGGGATTGAAACAACTCGACCGTGACTATGGTGTGCCAAAATTTCACGATGAAATAGCGAGAGCTGAATGGTCGGGGGAGGGTGAAACGCATATTGTTGGCCTGCTTAACAGTGCTGACAAGCTGACCTTACGAGATGACGAGAGCGGTGAACGCGCTGCAGCTGAACTCGAGCATCAAATTCTGTGGTGGCGTTGGCTTAAAGAATTCAACGACGTAGTATCGGTCGTTTCGCAAATTTCCTGGACCCGTGGAGACGTTCATCGCCGCGGCACTAAGTCGACTGGAGAGCAAGTTCACGGACGTCTTAGTGAAGGGCGGGATTACACTCAATTAGGGTTCAAGAATACTTGGGAATTCCAGCGAAGCCCTGCCTGGCTTCTATCTGCCGGATGGAGCTATGCAAAACATGAAGCCGATTTCGACTACCAGTTATTGGCCAACTATGAGCCTCACTTTGCGCTGATTCAGCCTATAGATACTTTAGTCCGGGACGTAAAGACAGACCGCTCGGGAGAAACTTATAGTCTGTTCCTGAGCTCTACCCATCAACTTGGCAAACTTTCCATGACCGCTGGGATGCGCTTTGACGGGCAAGACATTGATCCAGTTCACGTCAATCAAGTGAGTGTCAGAGGATCGTTTAACTACCAAATGGCTGCCGATCTAGACTTCTATCTGGATCTTGGCCGTTATACTCAGCAACAACAACTGCACGAACTCCAACTCGACGATGGCAATCTAGAACTTGACGCGCCTCAGCATAGCGACCAGGTGAATTTGGGTGTGCACTGGCTTCCAGGACCCTGGTCATTGCGTTTAGAAGGCTACTTCCGTCGCATTGGTAACCCCTGGTCTCGTGCCGAGAATATCTACAATCCTTGGGTACTCTTACCTGAAGTACAAGGCGATCGTTACTTGGTGTCGCCGACTGATGCGAGGTCCCGTGGTGCAGAGTTCAGCGCAAAATGGAGTTTGACCGAAACACTACTCATCAAAGCCAGTTATGCCTATGGGAATTCGATCGAACGGGTGGGTGGGCGTTGGAAACCCCGCCCGTGGCAACAGCGAAACACCTACCGCGCCGGAATGGATTGGCGGCCGGGTAGTTGGATTATTGGCTTGCAGCTTACCCACCGAAGTGGCTGGCAGACGACGAACTTTGTTGACGACAGCTCTCAGTTGGTGAGCACACTCAATCGGCAAGAATTACCTGATTATACCTCGATCGATTTACACGTTTCCTGGACCCGGGATCAATCCTGGGGAAATTGGTTGGCCTATCTCGATATCAGTAATCTATCGGACAGAAAAAATGTTGGGGGATATGACTACCAGACCGCGAGCTCGAGAACGCCCCAACACTTATTGCCGCTTACGCCAACACTCGGGATCAGAATTACATGGAACTAATCACTCTATTTAGATAAATATCGGTCTCTCGCGATTGTTTTTTCTTCGCCAAACCCTCTACCTATTCTTGAGTGGAGGTTTTTATAAAATTAGTTAGAACAATGCTGGTTTTGTTGGTGGTGCTTAGCGCTAGTGGCCAAGCCAGCAGTGACGATTCTGGCCTGAGCAACTTGCTGCAGCCCTATCGAGGCCAAGTCGTATTGGTGGATTTTTGGGCCTCATGGTGTGGGCCGTGTCGGAAGTCGTTTCCGTGGATGAACGAAATGAAAGCCAAATATACAGACGATGGTCTTGTAGTAATTGGCATTAATTTGGATTCCGATCGTGAATCCGCCGATGAATTTCTAGCGGTGTATGTTCCGAATTTTGAAATACTTTTTGATCAGCAAGTGTTGGCAACAAAGCTAGGCGTTGCTGCCATGCCTACCTCTTTCGTAGTAGGCCGTGATGGACAACTGAGCACTGCTCACAAAGGTTTCCTTAGTAAAAAAATCCCCCTCTACGAAGCCACCATTATCCAGGCACTTAACACTAAATTAGGAGACTCATGAAAAGACTTACGCTCATATTGCTGAGCACAATCGTCGCCGGTTGCTCTGGCCTCGGCACAGAGCCCTGGGAAAGACAGGATCTAGCAAAAAGGGAAATGCTGCTGATCTCGAGCCCTCTAGAGACAGAAGCGGACGACCATATTTACTTCAGTAAAGAAGCCTCGAGTGGTGGCCAGTCCTTTGGTGGCGGAGGCTGCGGATGCAATTAAGCAAGAAAAAATCGATCGCGGCAGCCTTGGCAACGGCAACCTCCACCTTAATGACACAAGCGGTTGTCGCCGATGTGGGCGATGAGGGTTGGGAGATTGACACGTCCATATTGTATTATGCTGAGCAAGATGATCGGGTAGAAGACACAAGTTTCTCGACCCGTATTGCGCGCCAGTTTGAAGATGGAAGGCAGCTTACCTTGGGCATTGCCGTTGATTCACTCACCGGTGCGACGCCGACCGGTGCTGTCGCCCTTGATCAACCACAAACCTTCACAAGACCGTCTGCCAATGGCCAATACACCACTGCACCCGGTGATGTGCCATTAGACGACAGTTTCAAAGACTCACGCACGGCCGGGTATGTTAGCTGGACCCAGCCAGTGGGAGACTCATGGTCCTACAGTGCGGGATTGTCCTTCTCAACGGAATACGACTACCAACACCTAGGCATCAACGGTTCAGTATCCAAAGATCTGAATAACAAGAACACTACAGTATCGGCAGGGTTTGCCTACGCTCAAGATGAGTGGGATCCTGAAGGTGGTACGCCGGTTCCCTTATCAGAACTGCGCGGTACGGGTGACCACAGCAACAAAACAACAGCTAACCCTGAGAAAACTGTTGCCGATGTGCTCTTCGGTGTAACCCAAGTTATCAATGAACGTATGATCGCCCAGATCAACTATTCCTATAGCAAGTCGGATGATTATCTAAACGACCCGTTTAAATTTCTGACTGTTCTTGATAGTACCGGGCAGCCTATTGCAGGACCGGCTGGATTGTTCTCCTATCGATTCGAAAATCGGCCAGAGGAGCGTACGAAACATAGCGTGTTTGCGAAACTAAAGACCTTCATTGGTGGCGGTGCGCTCGATACGTCGTACCGGTTTATGACTGACGATTGGGGGATCAACTCTCACACCTTAGATGCTCGCTATCGATTCAATCTTAATGAGCGAAACTATCTTGAGCCTCATGTTCGGTACTACATGCAAAGCGAGGCAGACTTCTATCGGGCTAACCTTTCATCAGCACAACCCATACCTCAAGAAGCATCTGCGGACTATCGGCTGGCGGAATTTACCGGCACCACGTTTGGCGTGAAATTTGGTCACAAGTTTGGCAACGGCAGTGAGGTCGCGGCTCGAGTTGAATGGTATCAACAGGATGGTACAGCGAAGTTGGAAGGTGTTTCAGGCAATGGCTCGGACGTCTTCCCTGATCTAGATGCGGCGATTTTCCAACTCAGTTACCGCTTCCGCTTATAGGTATATGGTTAAACCCACGCCGTTTCAGGAGCGAAAGTCTGTCCTTGCGCAAAAAATGGACCATTTTCTGGGTACATTTTTTGCCATGGGTTGTCCGTGCGAAGTGCTGGTCGAAACGAGCTCGCGCGAGCTTGCGGAAGAGGTACTGAAGCGGGTTCGAAACGAAGCCTGGCGTATAGAGGTGCATTGGAGCAGGTACCTGGAAGGTAGCATCGTTCAGAAGATTAATCGTCAACCTGAAAAACAACACTCTCTAGACGCCGAGACTTTGGCGATTGTTGAATATGCAGATCAGTTGTGGCGGCTTAGCAGCGGAAAATTTGATATTACCAGCGGGGTCTATCGAAGAATTTGGACTTTCGAGGAAGGAAGCCAAATTCCAACGCCGCAACAAATTACTCAAATAAAGCAGCTCGTCGGTTGGAATAAGGTTGTAGTAACGCCGTCTGGTGAATTAAGCATGTCCACAGGCATGGAAATTGATCTAGGTGGCATCGGCAAAGAATATGCGGTTGATGCCTGTTGTAACGAAGTCCGTAGGTTTGCGGATCTATCCTGTCTCATAAATTTCGGCGGTGATTGTGCCGTTACCTCGCCGCCGTTACACAGGCCTGCCTGGGTTTTGGGCGTGGAATCTGTATCTAAACTCGGGGTTTCAGTTAAGAACATCTCGTTAACCCGTGGCGGCGTTGCCACCAGTGGAAACGTTCATAGATTTGTTATGGATAAAGGCAGGCGCCTAGGCCACATCATTGATGCGACCAAAGGAATGCCCATTTATGGTGGGCCGATGTCGATTACGGTTGCTAGCAACAGCTGTATGGAAGCGGGATCGTTAGCGACGCTAGCGTATTTACAGGGTAAGGGTGCCAGTGAGTTTCTGCAAGGTGAGGCAGAGTATTGGATTCAATAGAGGGTGGTGGTGTTCGCGTCTGTGTAGCCGTCCTAGAATGGTGTCGCACCAATTCGTTTGGTGCGACACGATTACTCTACAACTTAATCTTCGAACTCAACGCGCAGGGCCATGATAGAACCGTCGCTCCAGATGCCTTCCACTTCAAGCTCTGTTGTATCAGCAATCAAGCTGTCGACGAAGTCGGTCAGCGTGCTGTTGTTAGGGAGCTCGGTCTGATCATCAAGCATCACCGTGAATCCTGCGACTGTTATGACGTCTCCGTCAGCCATTGAGAAAAGTCCTTCAACTTCAACAGAGTCCGATGGATCTTCTCGTTCAATACGTGCAGCGATCAAATTGCCTGCATCATCTTCAAACAGCTTAACCTCGAGCCAATCGCCGTCGGCAATGTCTTCAATATCGAAATAGGTTTCATCCGTTGCACTCTCATCTTCGAACTGGGTTCGATCGTTGATCGTAATAGATCGATTAAGCATCGAAATAGACCAAACACCCTCTGCGTCTTGCATGGGCAGACCATCTACTGGGGCTTCAATCTCTATGTTGGATTCGATTTTGAATTTGACTTCGTCGACCACTAATTGCATGGCGTCGTTTAAACTGCCTTCAACTTCTACTTTTACGCCGTCTACTAAGTCGTCTACGGTGCCGTATTCAAAAGTCACGTTGGCAGCCAGAACGATTTCTACGTCATTCAGCATCAACACGTCACCATCGACACTGAGGTAGCCTTCAACCTCAAACTCGTCACCGGATTCTCCATCATCGTAGGGGTTGTTGTCTTTGTACTCGACACTGGTCGCGACAAGTTCGTCGTCGGCATTGAACGACATCCCTTCCACCTCGACATAGTCCCCCTCTTCAAGTTCTTTGCCATCAAAGTCATCAAAAGTGGCGGTTGCATAATTCACCGTAAGGTCGTGAATCGTAAAGATATTCAGTGTTGCGTTTAAGTTTTCAACTTTTCCGTAGACCTCGACTTCGCCATCATCAATTTCTAAATCAATGCGGGTTGCGATATAGCCGCCTGCCGTTGAGAAAGCGCTGACCTCGACGTAGTCACCGATGCTAAGGTCGGAGATTGCCTGATTGGCTAAGGCTTCATCGAGAATGGTGTCGTCGTTGATTTCGACACGTAGCCCGTGGACGAGGATGTAGTCGTCACCAACTTCCGTGATTAACCCTTCGACCTCGGCGTCGTACTCCATGGAAGTACACTCAGCTCTGCCGTTTTCGTCGATTGTGCCTTCGACTTCGACAATGTCACCCACTTCTAGCTGGGACTCATCACCGGCTTCGTCGTCAATAGTAAATTCGCAATCGTCTGTTTCCCACTCAACGCCATTTACATGGACCGAACCGAAGCCTGTCACGGTGCCTTTGGCAACTTGGGGTGTGGGAGCAGCTGCAGCAACTGGTGCTGGGCTGGAGCTGGAGGAGGAGCCTCCGCCGCAGGCGGCTAGGGCGATGGTTAAGCAGCCAAGAATAAGACGGTAACGATTTGGATTTGTATTCATAACGATCTCCTGATTTTCGAGTATTCCGCAGGTCTGGTGTCACGCGGTGAATGGGAATATATTCCCAAAAAATGGTTAAAGCAATATTTTGGGAATATATTCCCACTAAATTTGTGAGATCTGGCACAATACAGCCATCGAAACCACATTTACGTCCATAACGCGCATATGAGTGATGCACTAGACAGGTCAGTTATTAAGGCAGCGCGGCGAATCTTGCGTCCGTTGGTCCGCTTGATGATTCGCAATGGCTTCACCGCCACTGCATTTCAGGAACTTGCGCGCAAAGAGTTTGTTGATGTTGCCTTTACTGACTTCGGCATAGCTGACAAGCAGGCAACGACTTCGCGGGTCGCGGTCATTACGGGGCTCAGTCGGAAAGAAGTGGCAAGATTGAAAGTGCTGGCGCCAATGGATGAGTCGGACCAAATTTGGCGAAATCGAGCCGCTTCTGTGCTTTCGTCTTGGCTGGTGGATGAGAAGTTTCTCGACAAAAAGGGAGACCCGCTCGATTTACCGTTTGACGGTGATGTACCGAATTTTTCGGAATTGGTTAAGGCACATAGCGGCGATATCCCTCCCCGAACGATTGCGGACGAGCTAATCCGCACCGGTGCACTCGAGCAAGTTGAGGGTCGGCTAAGAATGACGCAGCGAGGCTATGTCCCGTCGGAGGATGCAGATGCACTCATGGATATTCTAGGCGCAGACACTGCAGAGTTGATCGAAACCATAGACCACAACATTCAGACGGACGATGAACGTTTATTACAAGCAAAGGTGCTCGCCGAAAATCTACCGGCAGAGCACCTTCAAGAGTTCATACGCTATTCCAAACAAATCGCAAGGAACACCCTGCAAGACCTCACTCATTGGCTAGTGCAGCGTGATCAAGGCACCGATTACTCGGGTCAAGAAGCTCGCTACGAAGTGGGCTTGGGTCTTTATCACATTGTCCGAATGAAACAACAAAACTCAGAACAAGGATTCCCTGAAAAAAAGGCTCAGAAAGACGGGTCCGCAGCGGAGAAGGAAAGCAAATGAAGCGCACTATTATTAGTTTTACTACTGCAGCAGTCGTCTTAGGTGCTTGTAGTGGTGGTGGCGGATCAAGCGGTTCCGCTGATGGTCCTGGTCCTGTAACAACAACGCAGGTACAAGTGACTGATTCGCGGGGATTGGTCTCTGGAGGAGCGGGATTGGTTGGTGGCTCAGGTGTAGATGGCGTCGGGCTTGTGGGTGTCAGCGGATCTGGACTGGTAGTAGGCGTGAGCGGGTCAGGTATATCGATGGGTACCATTCAAGATTTTAGCAGCATTGTGATCAACGATGTCGCGATTGACACCGCTACTGCACAGATTGAAATTTCAGGTGCGCAAGCAGTGCTTGCGGACTTACGACAAGGCCAGCAAGTCCTGGTGCTTCAGAATGACGGTGGTGCTGCTATACACGTGTCCTATCGCCCTAACCTCATAGGACCACTCGATGCGGTTACTGTGCGGGATGAATTATTAGAGCTAGGGTCTGCTGTTGTGCTTGGTCAGGAAGTGGCCATCAATGCGGCCACTGTGTACGAAAATACTGACTTAGTCAGCCTTTCGCCAGGAGGCATCATAGAAATTAGCGGTATTTTGGCGCAGGACATGAGTATCACCGCGACCTTTATTCGATCTGTGGGGGCAGTGTCGACTTACACGTTGGTGGGTGAAGCGAGAAGTGTTACCAGCAGTCAATTCGTAATTGGCGCGCAGGCGGTAACTTACAACGCCGCGAGCTTGGCTGATTTTGAAGAGGGTGCTCTGGCAGAGGGTGACGTTGTTGAAGTGACGTTTCTGCCCGCCAGTGTAGCGCCAGGTGCTGCGGTTCTGGATGCTGATCGTGTCACGCTTTTGGAACGCTTAATCATCGAACAAAACGTAGCAGTCGATGCTGAGGGGATCGTCGATGATTTCGTCAGCCCGACTGAATTCGAGGTTCAAAATCAGACTGTCGCGGTAGATGCTGCCACACAGTTCTTTGGGGGATCGGTAGATGACCTTGAGGACGGTGTTCGGGTTTTAGCCCGTGGATCAATCAATCAAGCCGAGGTCTTAGTCGCAGCTGAACTCTATCTTGAGTCAGACGATACGGTATTGATTGAAGGACCCATTTCCGCCATAGATTTGTCGTCAGAAACTGTGTCGGTGCTTGACGTCATTTTCGAGGTGCGTGACCTCACCGACTTTGACGACTTCGACACGCTGGATGAACTGCTCATTGGCGATCAAGTTGAAATTGCAGGTTACCTTGACGGGGAGGCTGTGATTGCGGCAGATATCGAGCGAGAAAGTCTGGGAGAAACTGGCGCTGAATTGCGAGGTCCGGTGGGAGAATTCGACGCCACCACGGGTAGTCTTCGGATCTTCGGAATTGATCTCGCGACAGACGCAGTAGGCACGGAATTTCAAGGGTTCGCCGAAGAAACACTGACTGCGGCAGAGTTTTTTGGCTTATTGTCATCCGGTGTGTTTGTCAGTGTAAGTTGGGATAACTTCGTCAGTACGAGTGATGTGCCCAACCAAGTTTCGTTGGAAGATGACTAGCAACTAGGACTGATTCTTCAAAAATTGAAGCTGTGAACTCAGTTTCGCCCAAATTGCGCAACGCAACATCGGCTACAATAGCCACTTGAATTCACTTAGGTGTGCTATGTCTTTAGCCATTAACAGAGACGTTTTTATTACCTGTGCGGTGACAGGCTCTGGAAATACTCAGGACAAAAGCAAGTTTGTGCCCAGGAGCCCTCGTGACATTGCGGACTCTGCCATTGCGGCTGCCGAGGCCGGAGCTGCGGTTGTGCATGTGCACGTACGAGACCCACAGACAGGTACCGGTAGTCGTGACCCGGCGTTGTATCGAGAGGTCACAGAATACATAAGAGCGGCTCAAACCGATGTGGTCCTAAATCTTACCTCTGGTATGGGGGGCGACTTGATCCTGGGCGACGTTGAAGCGCCTTTGCCGACTGGCCCGGGTACAGACATGGCAGGGGCGAGCGAGCGCATGATCCCCATTGCTCAATGCTTACCAGAAATTTGCACCCTAGATTGCGGCACCATGAATTTTGCCGAAGCAGATTACGTGATGACCAATACGCCAGGCATGCTGCGGGCAATGGGCGGCATGATGGCCGAGTTAGGCGTCCAGGTAGAAGTGGAAGCTTTCGATACTGGCCACTTGTGGTTTGCTAAGCGGCTAGTAGAAGAGGGGGTGCTGCCTGATCCTGTACTGGTACAGCTGTGCATGGGCGTACCTTGGGGTGCGCCTAATGACTTAAATACCCTGCTCGCTATGGTCAACAATGTGCCATCCAGTTGGACATGGTCCGCCTTTAGCTTAGGTGCCCATCAAATGCCCTATGTTGCGGCTTCAGTATTAGCCGGGGGCAATGTTCGGGTAGGGTTGGAAGATAACTTGTATTTAGGACCGGGCGAACTGGCTACCAACGCGCAGTTGGTTGAGCGCGCGCGCAACATTGTTGAATCGTTGGGGTGTCGAATTCTGAGTCCGAGCGATGTGCGAGAAAAACTGCAACTCGTGAAGCGCAGCCCGCTCGGATAGATCCATGATCGATAAAAAGGTCGATAAAAAGGTTGCAGTAGTGGGTTGTGGCACTATTGGTGCGGGTTGGATCGCTCGGTTACTGCTTTATGGCTACGATGTTTTGGCTTATGACCGCGATCCCGATACTGCCGCTGTTTGTGAAAATACAATTACGCGAGCACGTACGGCGATACGAGAATTGGGTTCAGTCTTGCCAGACGAGGGTGTTTTTCAGTTTGAAAACTCGCTGACCCAATGTATTGCCGACGCAAGTGTTGTCATAGAGTGTTTGCCTGAGAATCTGGATATCAAGAAAGCACTATATAGCGAGCTAGAATCTATTCTCGAATCAGACGCGCTTCTGTTTAGCTCGACATCGGGCTTTAAACCCAGTGTGCTAGGTGAGGGAGTTGCCTTTGCCGATCGTTTGTTGGTTTGTCATCCCTTTAATCCAGTATATCTTTTGCCCCTAGTTGAGGTCGTACCTCACCCGTCGTGTTCCACCGAGGTACAGGTTCTGTGCAAGGAAATGTTGACGAGCATTGGTATGCGTCCACTGATGTTAAGGCATGAGATTGATGGCCACGTTGCAGATAGGCTGTTGGAAGCTATGTGGCGCGAAGCGCTGTGGTTGATCAACGATGATGTGGCGACCACCAGCGAAATAGACGATGCGATAAAATATGGTTTTGGCTTGCGCATGGCGCACATGGGGTTGTTTGAAACTTATCGACTCGGTGGTGGAGAAGGTGGCTTCCGACAGTTTTTGGCGCAGTTCGGTCCCGCGTTGCAATGGCCGTGGAGCCACTTGACCCATGTCCCAGAGCTAGACGATGCGTTGGTCGACAAAATTGTTAAGCAATCTGATGAGCAGACCGCTGGCCTTAGCCAGCAGCAGCTGGTGGCAAGGCGCGATGCAAGCCTAGTCGCTATTTTGAAAGGGCTGGCTAGCTCGTCTTAAAGTCTGCTGGCACCACGCGATTTTGTTCGAACAAAAAACGTGTCGCTGAATACGGCCAAAGCGTGAAGTTAACGTCATCGTCGTCGGTGTACCACGAATCGCAACCGCCAGAAAACACCATCTTTTTCATGTCGCGCTGTAGTCGCGCATTGTACTTCTGTACCACTTGCGGATCCGGGTCCAAGTGAGCAATGTCACGGTCTTCGGCGAACTTCATACATTTGATAACGTAGTTCACCGTCGACTCGATCATGATGAGGGCCGAGGTATGTCCTGTGGCGCTGTTAGGCCCTAGCATCATGAAGAAATTGGGGAAGCCAGGTACCATCATGGTACGAAACGAGTCGATTCTGTTGCGCC
This sequence comes from Limisphaerales bacterium, assembly GCA_051270205.1. GTDB lineage: Bacteria > Pseudomonadota > Gammaproteobacteria > Pseudomonadales > Azotimanducaceae > UBA4421. The sequence goes on along the minus strand of JBNMMV010000029.1, from coordinate 8,116 downwards.
AGGCATCTTGCAGTCGCTGGCCATCGCGACCCTTAATCTCAACATACTGAGTGATGTCGAATGGTTTGAACCCGGTGGCTTCAATGAGCACATCTATCTCATGTAAATTGCCCTGGGTATCGCGGATGCCATTGGCTTCAATCCGTTCAATGCCATCGTTTACCAGCGAGACGTTGTCACGATTGAACATGGTTAAGTAGTCGTCGGAAATAACACGGCGTTTACAACCAGCGGCATATTTGGGCGTTAACTTTTCACGAACTGCCGGATCTTCCACCGATTCAGCGAGGTGGTCTAGGGCGGCCTTGCGTAAGCCTTTTGAAAGTAGGCCATCGCGCTTTAAGGAGAGTATTCCCATCAGGTCCATTTGCAGCCAGATCATCCACCTGTAAAGACGCATGAGCCAAGGACGTTTGTTAAAAAGAGCACGTCGCTCATCGCTTATTTCCGCAGACAGGCGCGGGAAAACCCAAGCCGCATTGCGCTGAAAGACGGTGACCTCTTTTGCGGCAGGCGCAATGCCCGGCAGTGCTTGTGCAGCGCTGGCGCCAGTACCTACTAAGGCTACCCGCTTGCCGGCCAGATCGTAATCTTCATCCCACATGGCGGTGTGGAAGTGCCGTCCATTGAAGGCGTCCAAGCCATCGACAGATAGGCGGTTAGGCAGGTGTAGACCACCCAGTCCAGAAACCACAAAGTCGGCTTGCAGCGACTCGCCGTCGTTGGTTTCTATTAGCCATTGGCCGTCAACGAAGTTCGCTGACTTAACTTCCTGGTTGTAGTGAATAAAATCGCTCAAGCCATGTTTCTCTACACAGCTTTCGCAATAGGCGAGTATCTCGGCGCCGCCGCTATAAGAATGACTCCAATTCGGGTTCAGTTCGAAGGAGAAAGAGTAAACATGGGAGGGTACGTCGCAGGCAATGTTAGGGTATCTATTCTCCCGCCAGGTGCCGCCGACGTTGTCTGCCTTTTCTAAGACCACGAAATCATCGATTCCCTGCTTGCGTAGCTGCATAGCCATGCATAAACCGGACATGCCAGCGCCTAAAATGGCGACTCGTGTTTTGTTAGGAATCATTAACTGCTCCAAATAGTCTGGTGAGTATGTTACTTCAAACCAAACTCTTTGAGAATTTCATCGGTATGTTGCCCTAAGGTCGGCGGTGCTTGGTACAGGCCCGATTCGCTGTTTAGAAATTTGATCGGGTTTGCTGCCAGCGTTGAGATCGGGTTGTTTTCGCCTGGAATCTGGTAGCTGTCAATCATCGACCGCGCGGCGACATGCTCGTCGGCCATTATGTCTGCCAATGAATTTGCAGGTCCTACGGGTACCTTGCCGCCAAGTAGGTCTGTGATCTCTTGTTTGGTTTTAGTCTGCGTCCAATCGGCAATCGACTGTTCTGTGAATTCTTGGTTGGCAGCCCGTTTTGCATTCGAACGGGTACGCTCGTCCTCAATCAGGTCTGTCCTGTCCATTGCTGTACATAAGTCGTGCCAATGGCGTTCAACCGGTGCTGCGATGGCGACGCGTCCATCTTTGGTGGGAAACAAGCCGAACGGCACCAACACGCGGCGACCCGGTTTAGGCTCTTTTTGGGTCAGCCCGTAGGCTGCAATGTTCGAACGCAGAAGCGTGAGCATAGCGTCATACATAGCGATGTCGAAAAACTCTCCTTTGCCCGTGAGGCGGGCTCGATGTACCGCTGAGACTAAGCCTAAGGCCATCAATGTTCCTGGATAAATATCGGCTATCGCAACGCCGAATAGATCACCCGTGGCCTCAACAATACCGCCTACGCTTTGACCAGCAACATCTAGGCAGGGCCAGTCGGCATAGGGGCTTTCGCCGGTACGGGGGTCGCCATAGCCGCGAACGGTGCCGTAGACGATTTTTGGGTTGCGTTGCAATATGGCTTCATAGCCTAGGCCTAAGCTGTCCATCACGCCGGTGCGCATGTTTTCGACCACGGCGTCAGCCTGCTCGCACATTTTAAACAACCGCTCTTTGTCTGCAGCGTCTTTCAGATCCAGCACAATGCTGCGTTTGTTACGGTTCACACCCGCAAATGCCATGCCGTAGTCGGCGCTCCCTTCCACGTGTTTAAAGGCGTGCTCATAGTTAGGTGGGAATGGTGGAACTGGTCTGAAACCATCTCCGTTTGGGGGTTCTACCTTGATCACGTTGGCGCCTAGATCTGCCAATAGCGCGGTCCCGAATGGCCCCGCAAAGGCCATGGTGCAGTCGATGATGGTAATGTCTTGTAGGGGTCCGACACGTTCCCTCTCTGTCCTAGGATGGTCTGTCATCCGCTGTGCCTCGCTTGCTGCCTGTGCATCTCAATAGCTATCCAGTAAACTACTCGCTTAATTTTATACCCTTCGAGTCCACCGAGAGCAATATGATCGAATTTCAGTTGAATGGCGAGCGCGTCTCCACCGATGAAGCACCTGATACCCCATTGCTGTGGGCCGTACGCGATACCTTCAAACTGAAAGGCTCAAAATATGGCTGCGGTGCAGGACTGTGTGGGGCATGCACGATGCACGTTGACGGAAAAGCGCTGCGCACCTGTGTGCTGCCCATTTCAGCAGTTGCAGGAAAGTCCATTACCACCATTGAAGGCTTAGGCACGCCAGACAATATGCACCCCCTACAAGAAGCGTGGGTTGCCCACAGCGTGCCACAGTGTGGCTACTGTCAGTCGGGTCAAATCATGTCAGCAGCAGCCTTACTGGCCACTAACGCCACACCCAGTGAAGATGAAATTAATACCGCCATGGCAGGTAACATCTGCCGATGTGGTTGTTATCCGCGTATAAAAGAAGCCATTCTATCGGTGGCAGATGTAGAGACCCCAAATGTAGAAACCCCAGATGCGGCTTCCACGGAGGCTTCAGTATGAGCATGCTAAATTATTCACGACGTGGTTTTCTTCGTACTTCAGCTGTTGCTGGTGGGGGCTTGGTCATCGGCTTTGCGTTACCAGGCTGTAGTTCGGGTCCAGTGCCTGTACTACCGCTCGCCGGGACCCTAACGCCAAATGCGTTTGTACAAATCAGCCCAAACAACGACATCCGCTTTTATTGTCCCAGAGACGAGATGGGCCAGGGTGTGACCACTGGCCTAACAACCCTTATCGCAGAAGATCTTGATATCGACCCTGCGACAATCATTGTCGAACTAGCGAGTGCTCACGGGGATTATGGCAATCCAGCCATGGGCGGTGTTCAGTTAACAGGGGGTAGTACCTCCATGAAGGGTCACTACCAACAATTGCGCCAAGTGGGTGCTGATGTACGGGCGTTGATATTGCAGGCGGCGGCCATAGATTTAGGCGTAGTTACTAGTCAATTAAGTACAGATAACGGTCATGTCATCGCCAACGGCGAGCGTCACCCCTATGGCAAATTTGTAGAGACAGCCGCCGGTATAGAAGTACCCACCGAAACTGCGCTCAAACCACACTCAGAATTTAACTACATCGGCAAAGAGTTTCCTCGCCTAGACGGCATCAGCAAATCAACGGGTACCGCCGTTTTTGGAATCGATGTTGATGTACCAGGCATGGTCCATGCGGTTGTTAGCCGTACTCCAGTCGCTGGTGGCACGGTGAAGAGTTTTAATGCCGATGCTGCGCGCAGCATGCCCGGTGTGACAGATGTGTTAGAAGTTGTCACGGGTGTTGCGGTGGTTGCCGAGAAGTACTGGCAAGCGAAAACTGCGGCCGATCAGCTTCAAGTCGAATGGAATTTACCCCCACTCGCGAAAATTTCTACAGCCCAGGTGAAAGCAGATTACCGGGCAGCGCTCAATGAAGAAGGTGAATCCGCGGAATCAGAAGGCGATGCGGCTGCCGCGCTCAGTGCGTCTGCCAACGTCATAGAAGCTGAATATTGGGCACCGTACCTGGCGCACGCGCCGATGGAGCCAATGAATGCAGTTGTATGGGTTCGCGATGGTGAGGCAGACGTTTGGTCTGGCACCCAAGCACCTGGTGCGGCACAAGGCTTGGTCGCTCGATATGCCGGGCTCGAGACAGAAAACGTCCGCTCGCATCAGACTTATCTAGGTGGCGCCTTTGGACGCCGAGCAACGTTGCACCACATTATTGAAGCGACTCAGATTTCCATGGTCACCAATAAGCCCATTCATCTTTTGTGGTCGAGAGAAGATGATATTAAGAACGGTGTCTATCGACCGGCCTCGCTCATGCGCATAAACGCCGGTGTTGACGAAAACGGTAAATTAAGTGCTTGGGTTGCAAAGCGAGTTGGTGGCAACATCTCTCCTGAAACTATTAAGAATGCATTACCTGGAATTTTTCCAGGTGTGCCTGAAGGCGTGGTCGACTGGGTGGTGGGTTTAACAACTTCCGCCATGGATGGTTGGGTGGTCGATACCTCAAGTATTGAAGGCTTGCGCGAAGACTACGACGTTGCCAACTACGAAGTCACTCATGTGACTCAAGACCATGGTTTGCCGCTGACATTTTGGCGATCTGTGGGGCACTCTTATACGGCGTTTGCCAAAGAGTCTGCCATGGACGAATTGGCTGAGGTGGCTGGCCTAGATCCAGTGCAATTCCGACTCGATAATTTAGAGAACAATCCTCGCATGAAAAATGTTGTAAAAGTTGCGGGTGAAAAGATGGCAGCTATGCAACCTGGTCCGGGTCGATTCTTAGGGTTTGCAGCACACAGTTCGTTTGGTTCAGACGTTGCAGAGGTGGCGGAAGTGTCTGTTGAGAATGGCCAAATTAGAGTTCACAATGTGCTCTGTGTAGTGGATTGTGGCCTTGCCGTAAACCCAGATATTGTCCGTGCACAAATGGAAGGCTCGGTCATGTACGGCCTAACGGCTACCTTGCATGGCAACCTGGAATTGGAAGATGGTGCGATTAAGGAAAGCAATTTTCATGATTACCCAATAGTGCGTATGAACGAAGCACCGTCAGTTGAGGTTGTCATTATCGAAAGCAATGCCGCTCCTACCGGAGTAGGTGAGCCTGGATTGCCGCCCATTGCACCAGCAGTAGCAAACGCCGTGTTTAAGGCGACTTCGCAGCGGTTGCGATCTCTGCCCCTCCGAATTTCATAAGAGAGAGTTTCATAAAAAGGGTCACATAAAGCGGCGTTAATTTAGACCTTAGAACAAAAATCTAATGTGGGGAGTATGACATTGCGTAACAGTTTATTTTTCTTGGTGTGGATCCTGATCGCAGGCTGCGAGCAGGCCCCGAGCTCTGACACGAGCTCTGACACGACACCCCCCGATACGATACCTCGAGACATGTACGGCCAACCGGATATGAACGGTATCTGGCAAAGTATGGGCACAGCACATTGGGATATAGAAGCGCATGAAGCGCGTATGGGGCCTGTTGTTAGTATGGGCGCGCTCGGTGCGGTTCCTGCTGGCTTAGGTGTGGTACAGAACGGGGAGATTCCTTACCAAGACTGGGCGCGAGAACAGCAACAAACCAACCTTTCGAACTGGCTAGAGCTCGACCCGGCAGTGAAGTGTTTTATGCCGGGTATTCCCCGCGCCACCTATATGCCTTTTCCCTTTCAAATAACTCAAGGCAGTGAGTCGATCTTCTTCAGCTACGAGTTTGCCGCGGCTTCTCGTGTGGTTTACATGAACCGACCCGATTTCGAACATCCGTTTGAAGCTTGGATGGGACATTCCCGAGGCGTGTGGCAGGGTGATACGTTAGTGATCGATGTGGCCAGTCACGTACCAGACACTTGGTTCGACAGTTCAGGCAATTTTCACAGCGAGGCATTGCGTGTGGAAGAGCGCTATACGCTGGTATCACCAAACGTGATCATGTATGAGGCGACCATGACCGACGCGGAAGTTTTCACCCGTCCCTGGACAATTCGCATGCCGCTTTATCGGCGGCTCGAAGACGGGGCTCGGCTATTGGAATTTAAGTGCGTGGAATTTGCCGAAGAACTGATGTATGGCCACCTTGTGAAGCAGCCAGACTAGTCGGTTGGGTCTGAGCCATCTATTGGTGCGCCAGTGCCAGAAGAGCCCATAAATAGCTTACGCCCGTCGGCAAAGGTCATATCCCGACCATTTGCCTTGCAAGCGGGTCTGCATGACCGATCTTTGCTCTGGTAACCACTGACGACAATCTCTGATCCCACGGGCAGCGATTTACGAGTAATGCCAGTACGCATCAACGCGTTTGGCGTGCCGCCTTCAATCATCCACTCTGTCGCTGTGCCTTCGTCGTCCTGAGTTTCAATATAAATCCAGGCATGCGGATTAATCCAGCGAACCTTGGTGACTGTACCCTCTAATTGTAGGGGTCTGTCTTTGTCAAATTCTGCCGAAAATGCATGATGAGCGGTGCTGCCTATGGGAATGGCAAGGGCTAATACGCAGCCGGCTATGCTTATAAAATGGCGCATTATTCGTTACCTCCGGCAGCGTTGGCTTCGGCTTCCTCTGCTCTGGCACCAGCCAGAATACCTTCCATCGACATGTTGCCCTCGTGGCAGGCGTACTCATAAATGGCGTCAGCGGATTTTTTCAAATTAATGACCATTGTCCAAGGTTGCACCCAGGTCGTGGGGTCGGAGACGGTCAACGCCCATTGCAATGTCTCTTTGTCGATCAGTGTGAATTTCTCCGTTAGCGAGAGGCTCAATGCACTGCGTTGCATAAATGAACTCTTGGATGAATAGTTCTCCGTCTCAACAACGAATGTGTCGCCTTCCCAGCGGCCAACAGAATCGCCATTCCATTGGCGTACTTTTGCGGGTAAGTGTTGCCCGCCACTGACAGGAATCACACGGGTTTCATGAGCCATCTCTTGCATAATGGCGACATGGTTGTCGGATTGTGCGATTTGGAAATAGCCGTTGTAGCCTGCTGCTATAAAAGGCATGCCGTAAGTAATGCAGCGATCAGAGTTAATACGATCGGTGTAGGAATCTGACGGATGAGCGACGACATAAGCGGCGTGGGCCTCGTCGCGGGCTGTACCGTCTTCGGTTAGCGGCGGAAGTCGACCGTTGGGTGGGTCAACAATTAGCGATGTGCGGTTTTCTATCTCTCGATCTACAACCCAGAAGTGATTGTAATTCCCAGTGTCCGGGTCATAAGACTCGTGTTCTTCATCGTCGTTGATGATGGAATTGAAGACATCATCGCCGAACGCTGCTTCGCCTCCGCCAGTGAAGAGCTCATCGTGCTTTGCTGTATATTCAGCCACTTCCTCGTCGGTAAGCGTTGCCCGGTTCTCGAATACAGCTGGCCGCTCTAGCGGTGTGGCACTGTTGTTAGCCCACACGCCCTGAAAGTCTGGCTTGCCGTTTGGTGCGCGCGGAATTTCGGCGTAGCAAGTAGAAAACGTAAACAACAAAGCGGGTAGTAGCATTATGGGATGCAGGACCTTTCGCATTCTGGACTCCTGTGAGCAGCATTTGTAGATAAGCAGCTTAAGCTTTGTCCGCCAACCCCTCAAGTCGCTTTTTCAGCGCACGAAGGGCGCTTTTATTGGCGTTTTTGATGGTTTCCATTGCAGGTGGTTCGACGCTGATATCGCCGAGCTCTGTCAACACCACGTGTACGTCATCGTGACCATCGACCTGCTTCATTCGCTGCAGCCATGCCTGCACGAGCGGGAACGGCGAAAAGTCGTAGACGTTGGTGAATTCGGGCTGAAGTTGTCCGATTTCAACGTAAGCCGCAAAGTCAGCCAGTGTTACCTGATCCCCAGTGAGATAGGGGGTGTTGGCGAGCCAGCCGTTTTCTAGGGCGTGCAACGCATTTTTAAGATTTGCCTGTGCACTTTGCTGAATGGCTTCTGGAATATCTAGGTCCTTGCGTATTTTGGGTGCAACCAGACCAATTGATGCGTCGCGTACGTTGCGGTGGTGGAAGTTCAGATACCAATCGATTTTGCCGCGTGCCTGAATGTCGGTTGGATAAACGTCCGTCCAGCCGTGCTTATTCGAAAGATAGGCCATGATTGCGTGCGCTTCTCCTAGCGTATAGCCGCTGTCTGGCTCCTCTAGTGTGGGAATCGTGCCGCCTGGGTTCTTGGCTAGAAAAGCGGGGTTCCGACTTCCGGTCTCGCCCTTCGAGCCTGGGTTA
>JBNMMV010000028.1:0-21848 GCA_051270205.1 Limisphaerales bacterium | reverse complement strand
CCGGCGTAGGCCAAAGCCTGACGCAATTCTTCCAACCTGCCGTGCTCTGGTGGTTCATGAACCCGATACAGGCCACCCAACCCAGACTTTTCTAGAAATTGCGCTGCGCAAACATTGGCCGCAATCATTGCTTCTTCAATGAGTTGATGAGCGGCGATCCGTTCGACGGGTGTTATCTTTTTGATTCGGCCTTTTTCAATCTGAAACACGCCTTCATGGGTTGGAAAATCCAACGCACCGCGTTTATCACGGGCTTTAGCAAAAGCGCGATGCAAACTCGCCAACGATTTTATTGAGTCGGTTATAGTCTCGTCAGCAACATCGAGCGCGCCTTTCTTGCCACCATCTAGGTACCGTTGTACTTCTGTATAGGTCAATCGGGCATGGGAATAAATAACGGCTTCGTAGAATTTATGCCCAGCCACAACCCCACCCTTTGTCACCGTCATGTCGCAGACTAAAGCCAGCCGTGGTGTCTCTGGACGCAAGGAACACAGCCCATTGGAAATGGCTTCCGGCAACATAGGCACAACCCGTTCTGGGAAGTAGACCGAGGTGCCACGCACCACAGCCTCACTGTCCAATGCCGAACCCAGCTTTACATAGTGCGCGACGTCGGCAATGGCGACGACCAGTCGCCATCCGTTGTCGGTCTTGTGAGCATAAACCGCATCATCAAAGTCTTTGGCCGTTTCACCGTCGATGGTAACGAGCGGTAGGTCGGTGAGATCAACACGCTTGGGAAACTGGTCGGTTTGCACGCTTTTGGGGAGTTTTTCAGAGGCACGTAAGACCGCATCCGGCCATTCATGCGGAATTTGGTGCGCAACTAAAGCAGTGGATATGGCTTCTGTTAGCACGTCAGATTCGGCCAGCTTCGACAATATGTGTCCGACTAAACCGTGCCGCTCTCGACCGGTGACCTGCACCGATACAGTTTCCCCATGCATAGCTTGAGCTGCATCTTTTGCAGAAACTGAGATCCGCCCGCGCATGCCGCCAATGGCTTCTACATACGGGAAACGCCCATCTGTCTGCAGCACACCGGCTACGGGGTCTGGGTTAAACGCCACCACCTCTTGCACTCGAGCAAGCTCACCGGCGACAACGTAGCCAACCTCATCACCAGAACGCAGTGAGAGCTTCGCACCGCCCTCGATCTCAAGTCCGGCGACATAAAAAACACGACCACGCTTTTGCACTGTGGCCACCTGCATATCACCTGGTGCTTCCAATAAGTACCCTCCGTCAACCGAACGGTTCAGTTCGCCATTGCGCTCCAACCCGCGCAATACCTGTCGCAGTTGGGTAATTTCCTTCGGCGCAATAGCTTCGGCGGCAATGGCTAGGTCTCGCCAATTGACAGGTTGCTGCAAGCCTTCGATGAGCTGGAGTACGCTGGCGGCGGTATATCGCTTAAATTTCATAAAGTGGGTCTGATTGACACCTGGTAATAGAGTTAAGTAAAGTGCGCGACCCCAAAGACCCGCAATGCCCAGGTGGTGAAATTGGTAGACACGCCAGCTTCAGGTGCTGGTGAGCTTCGGCTCGTGGAGGTTCAAGTCCTCTCCTGGGCACCATGCTACCACTTCGTGGTAGCTGTCGAGTTGTCCACCCGGGGTGGACAACATCGCTGTACGCACCAACCACTTTCCAGTTAACGCCAGAGACTTTTAGGGCTTACATTAATGAGGCTTTTGCTAGTCTAGCAACTAATCACATCCAAAAGGCGAGAATTGTCGACGGGTAGAACGCAGCTTCGATTAGGAGCCAAACCGATAGCGCAGCTTCATAATGAACACATCGGCCAATGGATCTTCCCAGGCGTTGTCGAACAGGTCATTGAATCCAGCTTCGCCCAAGGCTGAGCGTAGATTCGCCTGCCGTGTATAGACTAAGAAAATATCCGAAAGCGGTGCGAGCTCCCACCGGTAGCGCAATTGGAAAGCATACTGAGACACGGCAAAGTCATAAGTCGCTGGATCATTCACACCGCTCGGTTTTGCTGTAGGAATTAGGTCACCAGGCTGGCCCGGCACGGAAAAGAAATCACGTTCTTGGGCTTTAATGCCAACCCACTGCAAACTCAGTCGAACCTGTTGGCGAGCACTGATGAAATACTCCACCGCTAAATTAGGTAGCCACTGTTTTGCTTCAAAAGTTGCAAATAGGCCGTCGCCTTGATGTAACAGCCACCCCTTTTGGTCTTTGTATTTAACGCCAAGCTCCACACCGAACTGATAAGTTGGCCGCCAAGCCAACGCCGCTTCGCCTTTGTATCCCGCGTCTCCCAGCTCATCTTCGGCATAGCCTGCACCCACTGTAAAGCTAAGCTGCTTAGCTGTATCGGTTGACCATGCAACATTTAGATCGACCCGATCTTCAATGCGAAAACTACCGTTACCAAAGCTGTTCAGATCATCATAGTAGCTTGGTAGATAGCCCACCCGAATGGCCAGGGCTGACAAATTTTTCATGTCTGTACGGTTGGAGGCGAATATGCCGCCTCTTGTAAACAAGTTTTCGGTAACACTTTTTTGGACAAAACCGCGTATGTCTAACTGGTTTTGCTTCGCCCATGAAAGATCGGAGTGGGTCAGCGTCAGGGCGCTACGGACTCGGTATTCGTCGTTGCGTTCTAAAAATCCCAAATCATTGATGTCGATATTTTCATCAAAATATTCCAGCCCAAGGCGATGTTTGACGCCAGGCGCGTAAGTGAATTCGAAATCTAAGAAGCCGCCATAACCACGGTCATCGATTCGATCAAGATCTGAACTCATGACTTGGCCGTCAATTTTGATTCTGCCTTCGGCGCTCAAATAGTGCCAATCGACCCCTTGAACCAAAGCATCGCCGCGCTCTTCATTTAGCACCGCAGTGCTTAAAAATCCCAATCCTCGGTAGCTTCCGCCACTAGAATCTTGGTACAAAATTCGCGCGATGCCGTAGTCATTACCTGCCTGGTGAAGGTTTTCAGGTCCATTGCCGGAGACCACATCGAACTTCACTTCTTCTTCAAAAGCACCCAATACGCCATAACGCACGCTGCCAATTTGGCCCGTTGTTTTCACCGCGCCAATCAGGTCGGTAGGTTGGTTGGTTTCTCGTTGATCAATGCTGACGCCAGGTCCCAAAGTAGGCGTGAGTGGCTTGCCGCCGATTCTGCGTGTGTTGACCATGGTGTATGGCGAACCTTGGTTGCCAACGCTACTGCTTCGCGTATCGGCGCGTGGTGACGCGCTGAACACTTCCTGGCCTTCCAAGAAGAACAGTCGTTTTTCCGGGAAGAAGGTCTCCGTGGCTGTTAGATTAATGACCACCTCGTCTGATTCGACGATACCGAAATCAGGATTGACGGTAGCGTTTAGCTGAAAATTGCTTGACGGCCGCCAGAAAAAATCTGCTCCGGCTCGATATTTAGGATCGTCGTCCACCCAATCGAAAGCAGTACTAACAAAGGGATAAATACTATATTGCTGACGCGGTTCAACATCACGCATAACAAGAGGCTGCATATCAGACATAAATTTAGCACCGGTCGGCGCAAGTGCTGGCCAACCCCAGTTTTCATTCAGGTGGGCAACGTTTCGTGAAACGTACATGCCCATGTGTCGCTCATCTTCCACCGCTGGCATGGAAACAGTTCCCCAGGGTACAAATATTTCCGCAGACCAACCATCTTCGAGTGTTTGGCTTCGCGCGTGCCAGGGTCCGTCCCAGTCGCTGGAGAATATTCTCTCCGGCAAAAGAGTACCGTCCATGAGGGAATCACCGAGCATGATCCCAAACCAAAACCCATAAAGCCCTTCACCCGAAGTATCGATGGTAATGCCGATGCGATCACGGTTGTCTCTAACGTCTCGGCCGGTCAAGCGCTTCACAAGCGTCTCAACAGGCTGGCGCATGACCGCGGAAAAATAGAGGCCCTCTTCGTTATATAAGAATCGGACTTCGGTGGGGTACTTGCCAGGTACCATGGTCGCCGGCTCAAGGGTCACAAAATCGGTGATTGGCGCCGCTGTCGACCATTCAGCCTCGTTAACATGACCGTCAACAGTAATGGCCTTTCGGGCTACTGTGGTCAAGTGGACTTGTTCGCCTAACCCAACGTTAATCGCCAAAGCGGACTCAGCGGTGGAACCTGACGAATTAGAATGAGCAATCGCTGGTTCATTAAGAGTTTCCTTGGCACCGAGTTGATCTACCGGAGCTTCACTCGCGTTAGGCGTCCGCGATTGGTTTTTTTGCGAAATGTCTGCTTGTGAATTGTCTGTATGAGGACGGTTAACGTGCCGATTAACAGACTCATTGAACTCACCCCTGACTAACCAAGCGCTTTCGTAACCTTGGTTCTTTGCAGTGACGATTGCGGAGCGGGCTGATTGCTCTGAATTGTAGGGGCCTCCTAAAACTCGAAAAAACGTACCTGCACCCGTTTCAGTCTTAACAATGGTTACTGGGGAGTCAATTTGACTGGAGACAAGCTGGGCAAACCGTTGAGCATTAGTTTGGGCACGAAAACTGGCCAATCCTGCCCAGAATTCGTCTGCAGATGCAGGCAAAGTCATTAACAGGCACATAAGGCTCCCCACTAGAAGCCGCCAAAATTTGGCAAACAGTGTATACATAGGCCTACTCTTAAAAATTATCTCATTGGCGCCGCGCCGGGGCTAATGCGCTCTCGCAACCGCCTATTGTGCGTTTTTGGAGGGAAAACTTCTACGCGCAACAACACACCCACCTAACTTGTTCGAGACGCTTTGGTTAGCGCAAAACTTGCGTAAGGGAATTAGCCATCTACCGGTTCGTTACGTTCCTGAGCGTGACGGTCGAACTTTTCTGCTTCGATATAGACACGTTTGATGCGGGGATCCTGCTGTCTTATTGCTGCATTTAGCTCACTGACAGCATCTTCTACTTGATCTGAACTCAAGATGCTGCCGAAATCGGCCGAGATTGTAACCACAATAAAATCAGGGCCCATATGCAGCGTGGCCACTTCATTCGTTACATCTATACGGCCATCCTGCTCTAGTAGAGCCTCGATGTCGTTGCGCACGCTGAGGCTGGCACTTTCTCCAATGAGCAAGTTCTTACTTTCAATTGCCAGCCAGAACGCGGTGAGAATTAGCACCACGCCGATGGCGATAGACGCCAACGCATCAAAGATCGAGTTGCCTGTAATTTGGTAGGCGACCAAACCGAGTAGCGCAATGAGCAACCCTAAAGTCGCGGCTGTGTCTTCGAAAACTACAACAAAAAGCGTCGGGTCCTTGCCATCACGTACCGCTTGCAAAAACCCTTGCTTGCCACGGCTCTTGTTAAATTCTTTACCCGCCACATACAGTGCGCCCATTTCAAAAACCAAGGCAAAGCCAAGCACCACGTAGTTGATCAATATATTAGTGACTGGCGTATCGGAATCTAGATGTTGGACACCTTGGTAGATTGAAGCGGTGCCACCCAAAGCAAAAATGAGCATGGCGACAATGAAACACCAGAAGTAGATTTCTTTACCATGGCCAAAGGGAAACTCCGGGCTAGGTGGTTTGTTTGATTGTTTGATGCCGAATAGAAGTAGCACTTGGTTACCGGTATCGACCAAGGAGTGAATGCCCTCGCTCAACATCGCTGAACTGCCGGTGTAGGCGGCGGCCCCAAACTTAGTGACAGCAATGAGGCTGTTGCCTACTAACGCTGCATATATTGCTTTTTTAGAGGACCCTGACATAAAGCTCTACTAGAGCTTTCGAAGCACGAGAGAACCTATGGAGTAGCCCGCACCGAATGAGCAGATCACACCGATGTCTCCAGCCTGAAGATCCTCGTTGTAAAGATTAAAGGCGATAATTGAACCCGCAGAGGCTGTGTTGGCGTACTCATCTAGAACGACTGGGGCTTCCAAGAACTCAGGATTGCGGCCTAAAAGGCGCCTAGCAATAAGCTCATTCATATTGAGGTTCGCTTGGTGCAACCACCAGCGCTTAACGTCCCCGACGGCCATACCGATCTGCGTCACTTGGTCTGTCAGATGCTGTGCCGCCATTGGGCAAACTTCTTTAAACACCTTGCGACCGTTCTGACGAAACAGTTTGTCTTCCGCAAAGGGCTGGGAATCGTCAGCATACGAAAGGTAGCCAAAATTTGAGCGAATGTTGTTGGAATACTGGGTGAGTGCCTTGGTACCGATTATTTCGTATCGATGCGCAGAGCTCGCGGTTTCACCACGCTCCAAAATCATCGCCGTTGCGACGTCGCCAAATATGAAATGGCCATCGCGGTCGGTGAAATTGACCTGTGGTGTGGTGAGTTCCGGATTGATGACCAAGGCACACTTAGCAGAGCCGGCAACGATCGCATCATGGGCACGATGGAGGGCAAAAGTTGCTGCTGAACAAGCCACCAACATATCGAAACCAAAACCGACAATGCCGAGCGCTTGTTGTACCTCTATCGCAATGGCTGGATATGCACGCTGAGTATAGGCACAGGAGACTACGACCATATCAATGTCTGCCGCTGTCTTACCCGCCTTCGCCATGGCATCGCGAGCGGCATGAAGCGCCATCTCGGCTTGGTGGGAAAGTTCTTCAGGATCGCGCTCGGGTATTTTGGGCCGCATGCGATCAACGTCCAAAATACCTTCCTTGCAGTAAGTGTAGCGTTGCTTGATGCCGCTGGCTTTTTCAATGAATTCAGCACTCGAGAGAGGTTTTTCAGCGACCTCTCCAGCTTCAATGGCTGCTGCATTTGCCTCGTTGTAACGCACGGCGTATGCATTGTATGCAAGCACAAGCTCTTCGTTGGTGACAAACTCTTCCGGCTTCCACAACCCGGCACCACTGATTACTACTGACTGCATATTTGTCTCTGTGAGCCCCAGGTTCTAAAGATATAGGCGCTAAGGAATAGGTAGATAACCTTCCTTGTCCCCTTTGGTAAAGACCCCTACCGCATCGTGGGCGTGGAGGCTTTCATGGTGTTCAATGCGCACCCAAAAGTCACACCAACGTTCGTCGTTGGAGAGAACAGATTTTAAACGCCGTCCAGCGTCTTCGACAAACATAAGGTTTTCACCATTCAATCTGGCAAATTCCTGTTCGTCCTCGCGTTTTACTGCAGCTTGAACTGGGGTTTTTAATTCTTGCTCGACCTGATCGATTAAGGCCGTAATAGGAAATTCATCCATTTCAGCATTTAGACGCACCAAGATCTTCGCAGTGCTGCGCTGACTGTGCGGGGTTGCTTTCAGCCCTTCTTCAGTACCGAGCCAAGCTTTGACATCTGCAAATTTCAAAGCTTCGCTACTGGCGAAGTCGTTTTCAAATTGCTCTTGAATGATCTGCCGAGCCAGGGCTGCAGAGCAAGGGCAGGTTGACGAATATTGAACCTCAACTGAAAGTTCAAGAATCACCTCACCATCTAACAATGTTCCTTTCACCATCACCGGGTACGAGGCCCAACCTTGGTTACTGCTGATGAGCGCTTGGCGGCGCACAAAGTGATCGAACTCAAACTGCACAAACGCATTGGTGCTTAAGTCATGGTGCGACTCAAGAATCGAGGAGAGTAATAATTTTAACCCGGCAGCGGTTAGTGGCCGCGTTTCTGCGTGTTCATCCAGCAACAGATAGAGCCGCGACATGTGGATGCCTTTGGCATGAGGGTCTGCAAGGTTTACATAAACTTGGACATTAGCCTGTGCGGCTTTGGAGACCTCTCCGTCTTTGACCATCAATGGCTGATGCACTTGGCTCATGCCAACCCAGTCGAGGGTATCTTGGGCTTCGCCGAGTGCACGGCGAGCGATGTCAGGCATGTTTTGGCTTGAGACCAGCGTAGGCTTACTCATATCACCTTCAATTTTCACAAAAGGCTGTCGATTGTACACATTTTGAAAGGGAGATGTTTAAACACCCAAAGGTTGCTCGAGGCTAGAGTGTGGAGACTTCTTGCTCTTCTAGCTGTCGAGCTTCGGAGGCCATCATCACGGGTACGCCTTCGCGGATGGGATACGCCAGACGGCTCGCTCGACACCACAGCTCATCCTCCGCCCGCTTGTATACGAGTGCTGTCTTGGTGACAGGGCACACTAACATTTCAAGTAATTTCGAATCCATCCGCTTTGCTCCTGTCTATTGAGTGGTTCCTCTTTAAAAGGACCTACTTAAAGGGATCTTTCAGAATGATCGTTTCAACTCGATCTGGTCCAGTGGAAACGATGTCTATCGGGGCACCCACTGTTTCTTCGATACGCCGAATATAAGCTCGGGCGTTAGCCGGTAGATTTTCGATTTTATCTACCCCAACGGTTGATTCCTGCCAGCCTGGTAGTTCTTCAAACACAGGCTTAAGCTCTTTGTAGTATTCCGCACCAAATCGGGCACCATCGCGCTCACCACCATCTTCGCTCCCTGCACCATAGTCGGTACAGATTTTAATGGTCTCTATGCCATCGAGGACATCTAGCTTTGTCAGACACAGTCCTGAAATAGAATTAATACGTACCACCTGGCGCAACGCTACCGCGTCGAACCAACCACAGCGGCGAGGCCTGCCTGTGGTTGAACCGAATTCATTGCCGCGCTTGGCCAGCCGTGCACCGGTATCATCAAAGAGCTCTGTCGGGAAAGGACCCGAGCCAACACGGGTGGCATATGCCTTGGTGATACCAAGCACGTAGTCCAAATAGGTAGGGCCAAAGCCGCTGCCCACTGCCGTGCCACCGGCGGTGGTATTCGACGAAGTGACATAAGGATAAGTACCCAAGTCGATATCGAGCATGGCACCTTGAGCACCCTCAAAGAGCAGGTTGTCGCCTTGCTCACGCATGCCGTGAAGTAAGGGTACGACATCACAAACCATCGGCTTAATTTGTTCTGCAATCGCCGCGCAGTTGTCTAGGGTCTGTTGGAAATCTACCGCCCCAACCTTGTAGTAATTGGTCAGCATGAAGTTGTGATACTCCATCACTTCATTTAGTTGGGTAGCAAAGTCCTGCCAGTAGAACATGTCACCAACACGCAAACCTCGTCTGGCAACTTTATCTTCGTAGGCGGGACCAATGCCTCGGCCAGTGGTGCCGATTTTCTGACTTCCTCGGGCTGCTTCACGGGCTAAGTCGAGCTCAACATGGTGCGGCAAGATAAGCGGGCAGGCTCCAGAAATACGCAATCGCTCACGCACGGGTACCCCTTTAGCTTCCAAAGCTTCAACTTCTTTCAAAAGCGAATGCGGTTCCAAGACCACGCCATTGCCAATGACACATTGCACGCCTGGACGCAAAATGCCCGAAGGGATGACGTGTAAAACCGTTTTTTTACCTTCAATGACCAGCGTGTGACCGGCGTTATGTCCGCCTTGAAAGCGCACAACTGCGGCCACCTGATCGGTCAGTAGATCGACCACCTTACCTTTGCCTTCGTCACCCCATTGGGTACCTATGACGACTACGTTACGTCCCATTATTTTTGTCTCTTATATTTCACAAACTTGCCACTCACCATCGACCTGACACACCTTGTGTAAGACCCCTGGCGGCGGCGACTCTTTTTCATTTAATGCGGCCACAACTCGCTGGCCTTGTGCTCGTAGATTCTGGATGAACGCACTGCGCTCAGCGCGAACGGCATCGCTCACCCATGGTGCAAATATGACTTCCTCGTCAACCTCAGCGCCGAGTAAGCACTTCAGATCCATGTCAAAACCTGTGGCTGCACGGCCACGTCCAAAGGCGTCGCCAACGCCATCGTAACGCCCGCCCTGAGCCAGCGCTTGACCGTGCTCTGGGTGATACACGGCAAAGACAGGACCGTTGTGATAGCCATATCCGCTGAGTTCAGAAACATCTATCCGAACACTGATGTCAGGATGATCGCTGCTGACTTTCTCAACTAAAACCCCAAGATCTGCAAGCGCCGCTAATGCGCCTGAAGGGGCATTTTCGAGATGCTTCGCCGCTTGGGCAATGATCTCAGCACCGCCCATGAAAGAAGGCAGTGATGCCAACGTGGCAGCCAACGGAGTCTCTGGCAACAACGCTGCAATGTCTGCTTTAGACTTACGCTGAATGGCAAGAAAGAGCTCTGCTTTATCGATGTCTTGTTCAGACTGCTCAACCAAAGCGTCGATTAAAGTCAGCGAAATACCCATGTGACCCAGTAATAAGACCGGATTGTCGACACCGGCAGCTTGCACGGCAGCCAGCATCAAACTCACCACCTCGGCATCAGCGGCCAGATCATCACTGCCAAATATTTCGGCACCTGCTTTGAAAGGTACTCGGGAAGATTGTGCGATGCGTGGGTTGGCAAATACTACTGGACCGGCATAACAGAGCCGATGTACCCCTTCACGCTTGCGGCTATGGGCGTCGATGCGTACAGCTTGCGAAGTCATGTCGGCTCGCACACCTAGCTGTTTACCGCTGACCTGATCTACTACTTTCAAAGTCTGCAGATCCAAGTCCTCACCGGTACCTACTAACAAAGCATCCAGATACTCAATGACCGGTGGTTCGACGTAATCGAACCCCCAACTGACAAATAGATCGAGTACGCGCCGACGAAGAGTCTCAAACTCCCATGCTGCAGGCGGCAGTAGTTCGTCCACGCCTTTAGGCAGGCGCCATTTGGTTTTCATCGTATGGGTGGTTTATTCGTTTTTAGTCAGAGCACTCGCGGTGACTTAACCGTCACCGTCACCGTTGCGCAAAAATTTGAAAAACTCACTGCTCGGGTCAAGAATGAGTAAATCACCTTTGTCCTTAAAGACCGTAGTATACGCATTGATACTGCGATAAAACTCATAAAATTCGGGGTCCTTATTGTAGGCCGACGCATAAACATTGGCGGACTTTGCATCGCCATCACCACGTAGCTGTTCACTCTCTCGATAGGCTTCTGCTTCAAGTACCACAGCTTCACGATCGGCACCTGCTCGAACCGCCAGTGCTCGTTCTTGGCCTTCGGCTCGATATTGGCGAGCTTCAATTTCTCGCTCTGAGTTCATACGTAAATAAACCGCGGCGGAGACTTCTACTGGAAGATCAATTTTTTTGACCCGCACATCTACCACTTCAATGCCATTCTCTCGCATGACCTTATCGAGCTCTTCGCGCAGCTCACTCATCAAAAGATCGCGTTCACCCGAAATAACTTCGTGCATATCACGTCGACTGATCTGGTTACGTAGACCTTCATTGACGCGTTCTTGTAGCAGTCTTTGAGCACGTTCTATTTCAAACGAAGCGCGTTCATAGAAATTCGGCACATCCGCCACCCGCCACTTAACAAAAGAGTCAACAATGAGCGGTTTTTTCTCAAGCGTGTAATAGGTTTCCGGCGCTGAGTCCAACGTCAGAACACGTGCATCGAACTTCTTTACCTCTTGAGCAATCGGCATTTTGAAGTGCAAGCCTGGCTGCAAATCACCTTCAACCAAGTTACCAAATTGCAGCAAAATGGCCCGTTCAGTTTCATGAACACGAAACAAAGAGGCTGACGCCAGCAGCCCCACACCCAGAAGTAGTAAGAGTCCAATTAGTGATTTCGTCGACATATCTTTTTCCCTTAATTCCGGATGCGTGAGCTAGAGCCACGATTTTGGGCTTCTTCACGCAATATCCGTTCCACCGCATTGTCTACTGTGGTTTGGTCCATAGTGCCCGCTGAACGGTTCTTGGTGAGCTGATCTAGTGGCAGGTACATCATATTATTACCGCCCTCTACATCGATCATGACCTTGCTTGAGTTTGAAAACACTGACTCAAGGGCATCAATATAGAGCCGATCTCGGGTCACGTCCTTGGCCAGTGAATACTCTGTTAAGAGCTTCTCAAAACGTTCAGCTTCACCTTCGCTGCGCGCGATTACCTGATCCCGGTAGGCTGTCGCCTCTTCTATTTGTCGCCTGGCTTGTCCGCGTGCTTCCGGTACAACTTGTTCTAAGTAAGCGTTGGCCTGGTTGATAAACCGCTGTTGGTCTTCCCTGGCTTTCTGTACGTCGTTAAACGCATCCTCGACTTGCGCAGGAGGCGCCGAACGGTCGATGTTGACTTTCGATACAAATATGCCAGTGCCGTAGTTGACCAAGTAGCTTTGTAACCGCACTTGAATGTCAGCAGCGATCGCTTCTCGACCATCGGTGATGACCTCATTCATGGTCGCACTACCTACGACATGGCGCAGAGCACTCTCCGTGGCGTGCGCAAGGCTCGCTTCTGGATTAAAGACGTTGACTCGGTAGTTGATGGCGTTGTCGACAACCCACTGCACCGTCAAGCTGACATCTACGATGTTTTCATCTTCGGTGAGCATCAAAGATTGATGGCGGTGAGAGCGCACTTGGGTCACGTTGATGACATCAACGGAATCAATGAAGGGCGGATACCAATGCAAACCTGGGCCTTGCAGATCTTCTAGTACTGCACCAAAGCGGAAGACCACACCACGTTCCTGTTGGTCGACCTGATAAATACCTGCAAAGCCGTAAACCGCGATTAAAGCAAAAACTACTAGGCCTACTAAGGCGCCGGAAAAACCTCCGCCGGACCGAGAACCACCGCCTTTACCACCGCCGAATATTCCGGACAATTGCTTTTGCAGTTTACGAATTGCTTCATCCAAATCTGGTGGACCTTGATCACCTCTACTACCCCAAGGATCTTTGTCACCACCACCACCGGGCTCATTCCACGCCATTTACTATCTCCACTTATAGACTATGAATTTTAGGGAGCGTTTCGCGCTCGCGCAACAACACTTCGGGCGTGTTGGCCAATTCATCAATTAAAAATTCGTTCGCTTGTAAGGTTAGCATCAACCGGCCATCCTCCAACAAAGCTTCTTCCAATACTGCCCCAGATCGATAGAGCCATGCCCGGGTTTTGCCGTCACTCGGTTGCAAAACCACCTCATGCGGGGCTGCCACACCCAGTGCCGACCCTATGACGCCCATCAAACGCTCAATACCGTCTTGGGTCAATGCGCTGACTAACACAGTTTGTTTTCCTTCCACCTGTTTACCCCCGGAGGCGAATGGTACGACAGTTGGGTCAGTTAACAAATCAGACTTGTTCAATACCAACACTTCTGGCACTTCGGCTGCACCAATTTCCTGCAGTACCTCACGCACTTGTTGCATGTGTTCTTCCGCAAGTGGGTCCGCAATATCGACAACATGCAGCAACAAGTCGGCCTGCGCAACCTCCTCGAGGGTGGCTTTGAAGGCTTCAACCAAGGCGTGGGGTAACAGGCTGACAAAACCCACCGTGTCAGCAAGAACCACATCATTGAGGCCGGGTATTGCCACCTTTCGGGTCGTCGGGTCGAGTGTGGCAAACAGTTGGTCCTCAGCATAAACATTCGCGTTGGTCATTGCGTTAAAAAGAGACGACTTACCCGCATTGGTATAGCCGACCAACGTGACCGTGGGGGTGCCACGTCGTTTGCGAGCACGCCTACTTTGGCCACGGCGCTTCTCTACTTGGGAGAGTTTTTTCTCCATCGCCTTAACACGTTCGCTCAACATACGTTGGTCGAGCTCAATTTGCTTTTCTCCCGCGCCTCGCATGCCGATGCCGCCTTTCTGCCGATCGAGGTGGGTCCAACCTCGCACGAGACGTGTTTGCGCATGTTTTAACTGTGCAAGCTCAACCTGCAATTGACCTTCATGGCTGCGCGCGCGGTCAGCAAAAATAGTTAGGATTAACTCAGTGCGGGTAATGACTCGACATTCAAGCGCCGCCTCTAAATTTCGCTGCTGTCCAGCGCTGAGCTCATGGTTGACCAGTAACACGCCAGCATCAGCTTGTTTGAGCACAGACTTAACTTCCTCGACTTTGCCGCGACCGACATAAGTGTTTGGCTGGGGGGCGTCACGTTTGGCTTTGACGGTTTCAATAACGTCGAGTTCGGCAGACCTTGCCAGTTCAGCAAATTCTTCAACATCGGGGTTAGCCTGGCGATTGAGCTCGATATTCAAGATCACCGCACGGTGGCCTGCTTCCGGTCGTTCAAACAACATAAGGTTTCTCGCTTGCTCAAACAACTTGTGGGGTTTGAGCTATTCCTCTTCGGTGGTCGGCTCTAGTTTGACGTTACGAGCGGGAACAACGGTTGAAATGGCATGTTTATAGACCATTTGGCTGACCGAGTTCTTGAGCAGCACGACAAACTGATCGAATGATTCAATTTGACCCTGTAACTTAATGCCGTTCACCAAATAAATGGAAACTGGCACACGCTCCTTGCGTAATGCATTGAGGTAAGGGTCTTGTAGACTATGCCCCTTTGACATCGAACTCTCCTTCAGTCCTTTGGTGGCCGCTCAGACGCCAGCGGCGCGTTCCTTTCTTGTTACGAAACTCTTGTTACGAAACTCTTGTTACGAAACTCTTGTTACGAAACTCTTGTTACGAAACTCTTGTTACGAAACTTTTTGTTCGAGAAACGTTATTTCTTGCGAAAAAAAACAAGTGCTACCTAGGGTAACACACGTTTCTGGGTTTACCTATGCTCTGTGGGTTGCAGGCGATTTGCCATCTGATTGACTACCTCTGCCAGCGCATTTGGATGAGCAGGCAACGCAAAACGCTCTATCTGCGACCACTGCCTGAGCCAAGTAATTTGCCGCTTAGCGAGTCTACGGGTAGCGGTCAAAGCATCGGCTCGGAATTGATCGTAGTCCAAGACCCCCTGCAAATGTAGCCAAGCCTGGCGATAACCCACCGCACGGATTGCGGGCAAATCAACGTGCAGATCACCGCGATCGTAAAGACCCTGCACTTCGTCGAGCAAGCCTGCCGCCAACATTTCGTCGAAACGGGCTTCAATACGATTGTGAATGAGCGCTCGATCTTCAGTTTCAAGACTCATGGTTCGAATGTTGCTGCCTAACCGTTGTGCTGCCGTCTGGCCTTTGTTTTCTGCCCACAATGCGCTGATCGGCCGGCCCGTCAGTCGAACCACTTCAATGGCTCGCAGTAAACGTTGGCTATTGGCTGGTTCGATGTTGGCGGCGGCCTGAGGGTCGACAGCGGCAAGTTCTGCATGCAGCGCAGGGCCACCACGATCTGAGAATTCTTGCGCAAGGCTTGCGCGCATCTGGGCATCTGCACTCGGCAGATCGGCCAGGCCTTCAATAAAACTTTTCGCGTACAGCATGGTGCCGCCCACCAAGATCGGCAACTGACCGAGTGCATGGGCGGCCTTTACCGCAACGTCTGCATCCTTCACGAACTCGGCTACCGAGTAGGGCTCACTGGGGTCCTTTATATTGATTAAGGCATGCGGATAGGTTTGAAGCACGGCGAAACTCGGCTTAGCGCTACCAATGTCTAGGCCGCGATAAATCATCGCAGAGTCGACACTGATTAATTGCACGCGATCGCCTCCACCTAACCGATCTTGAAGATCCATGGCAACTTGCGTCTTACCCACGGCAGTAGGACCAATGAGTACCAACACATCAGACGTCGTCACTTCAGAGACGATGGTCACTGTCCTCGATAGAAGAGTTTGTCCAGTTCCGGCATGCTTTGCGTAAAGTAGGTTGGCCGCCCGTGGTTACACAGCCCAGCATTTTCAGTCTGTTCCATTTCCCGCAGCAGCGCATTCATTTCCAAAATCGATAATTGTCGATTGGCACGAACCGAACCATGACAGGCAACGCTGGCTAACATATCAAACTGTAAGTTCTGAACTTCTTTGCTACCACCGAATTCCGCCAAATCGGCGAGCAGGTTTTGCACTGTCTCTTGGATGCCTTTCAGTGAGATAAGCGCCGGTACTTCTTGCACTGAAACGGCTTGAGGACCTGTGCGCTGCAGGCTCAAACCCGCAGAACTGAGCTCTGCGCCGAGATCTTCAACCAAATCAGCCTCGGCCACACTGACATCTAACGCCAGTGGAACCAGCAGCGGTTGTCGCGGTATCCCTTGCTGCTCAGCCTGGCGCTTGAGTTTTTCATAGGTTATGCGCTCGTGCGCGGCGTGCATATCGACCATCACCAAGCCTTGGGCATTCTGTGCCAGAACATAAACACCGTGAAGCTGAGCGATGGCGTAACCCAACGGCGGAATCTGCTCTGTGCTCGGATACGACGGTCTGGTTATCGCCTGCGCTTCGGTCCAGTCAGGCGATTGTTCTGCGATCATCCGGGTGACACCGCCCATTGGCGTTGTACTCTGCGCCAGCTGCAACCCCCCCTGGGAAGACAAAGGACGAGACAAAGAACCTTGCTGCCGCATTTGCGCTGGCGGTAGAGATTCTTCGTTATCGGAGTTCGGCCGGATAGTCCGCAAGGTACGATGTAGGCTGCCAAAAATAAAGTCGTGCACGCGCCGTGTGTCGCGGAAACGCACTTCATGCTTGGTGGGATGTACGTTCACATCTACCATCTCTGGCGGCAAATCTAAAAACAGCACAAACACCGGATGGCGCCCATGAAACATAACGTCGCGATAAGCCTGGCGAATCGCATGCCCAATCACCTTGTCTGCAACGGCACGACCATTGACGTAAAAATACTGTTGGTCGGTTTGACGACGGTGATGATTAGGCGTGCCGACCCAGCCATGCAACTTGTAGTCTTCAGTCGCCTCATCGATTATTACACTGTCTTCAACAAACCCAGCACTCAATACTTGTTTTAGCCGCTGGTTAATGCGTTGCGGCGGTAGTTCAAGTCGACGCTTACTTGCGTCTTCAAATGTCAGAGTAAAGCCGGTAGCCATATTCGCTAGACTCAATCTCCTCACTATCTCCTCTATTCTGGCAATTTCAGTGCGTTGCGTTTTTAGAAATTTTCGGCGTGCTGGCGTGTTATAGAATAGATCGCGCACCTCTACCGTAGTCCCTTGCGGGTGAGCACAAGGTCCATCGCTGAAAAAATCGCCGCCATGGACTTCATAGCTAAATGCTTGGGCAGCACCTTGGGTGGCTGAACGAATACAGACGCGAGCAACTGACGCAACTGCCGCCAAAGCTTCGCCTCGAAACCCCAGGCTAGCGACACCCAACAGATCCTTTGCGCTGTCAATCTTGCTTGTTGCGTGACGTGTCAGCGCTAATTTTAGGTCTTCTGCGACCAAGCCCACACCGTTGTCTCGTACTTGCACCAAATCGATGCCTGCACCTGCAATACGTACATCTATTTGCGTAGCCCCTGCATCAAGACTGTTTTCGATGAGCT
The DNA here is from genome assembly GCA_051270205.1 of Limisphaerales bacterium. Lineage (GTDB taxonomy): Bacteria > Pseudomonadota > Gammaproteobacteria > Pseudomonadales > Azotimanducaceae > UBA4421. Next base: position 4,652 of record JBNMMV010000028.1, on the reverse strand, counting down.
CCTTAACTATGGAAGCAGGACGTTCAACAACCTCACCGGCCGCTATTTGGTCGGCGACGTTTCGCGCCAGTGGTTTGACTCGTGGCAAGTCCACGGCTAAGCACCACCGGGAATCAGAATGACTTGTCCAATTCGGATTCTGTCATTGGCAAGCCTGTTGTGGCTTTTTAGGCTGCGCGAGCTAATGCCATAACGTTGTGCAATGGTAGAAATAGTATCTCCACGGATAATGGTATAGCGCGTTTCGCTTCGCACCATCGGCTCGCTGGCCAGCAGGGTTCCAGGCGGCGGATTGGCACGCATGAACTGGGTTACGCCACCTGCAATTGCACGGGCGAGCTTACCCTGATACTCCGCCTGGGAGAGGCGTCGAGCTTCGGAAGGATTGGAAATAAATCCTGTTTCCACCAGGATGGACGGCATGTCAGGGGATTTTAAGACCACGAAGGCCGCCTGCTCTACTCTATTTTTGTGCAACTTGGCGACACGCCCAACATGAGCCAATACCGACTTGCCGGCATCAATGCTTTGCGAACGGTTAGCGTCCATCGACAAGTCGAGCAACACTTGGGCCAATACAGCGTCTTTATCGTCTAAGCTAACATCTCCAACACCACCCAAAAGGTCGGAACGATTTTCTCTCTCTGCGAGCCAGGCTGCCATTTCACTGGTCGCCCCTCTGTCTGAAAGTGTATAAACCGAAGCACCCGTCACCTTAGCATTGCGAAAGGCATCGGCATGAATAGAGACAAACAAGTCAGCACGTTTTTCGCGTGCGATGTCAGTACGTTTTCGATGCGGCAAGTAATAGTCGCCGTCACGCACTAATACGCCAACGAAGCCAGCTTCCGCATTAATTGCCTTCACAAGGCGACGGGCTATTTGCAAAACCACTTTCTTTTCATAGGTATTGCTGGGGCCAATGGCGCCCGGATCGTCACCACCGTGGCCAGCATCTACAGCAATTACCACATCTCTATCTCGACGCGCGGGTTTGGTCGGAGTTTTGCGTACAGGTGCATTTTCGACAAACAAATCCACCACCAGTCGATGCCCGTAGGGTTCAATGGGTTTGAGTTTAAAAGCCTTGGGCTTGAGCGCCGCCTTAGTATCGATAACCACTCGGTAGTTGCCGCCGTTGGGCGCGGCGCGCAGGCTAGATACTCGGTTACGACCGACTGCAACCACAGATGGGTCGAAAGCGTTGACGGGTTTCACCCCAACCAAATCGACCACCACGCGATGCGGGTTGGTTAAGGTGAAAACTTTATACTCAACCGCGGCGGTGGTATCAAAAACGACACGAGTGGAGTCTGGCGCCTCATGCATGCGCACACTTTGCAGGGTGGCACCGAGGGCAGCCGTGGCCACCAAACACGCAGAGAGGCAGGCAAAGAGACCGCTAAGTACGACTAGAGTGCTAGTTAAACGTTGCATGCACAATGCGCCCAGCTGTGGCATCTGGTGGCACTTCCAGCGTAATATTTATGTCTGGGTTGGGTAGCCAAGTTTCTGCTTTTTCTGGCCATTCAATGAGTTTAATACCTGGACCGTCAATAATTTCGTCAAAGCCAACGAACGACAGCTCCTGCGGATCTGCCACTCTATACAAATCAAAGTGGAACGCATCTTGACCGTTGTACGAGTAGGGTTCAAGTAATGTATAGGTAGGGCTTTTTACTGCACCTGTGTGTCCGAGGGTGGTTAAAAGCCCTCGAACTAGTGTGGTCTTACCTGCGCCAAGCTGACCGCGCAGGAAGACCAAGGCATTGCCTTCATAGTCAGCGAGGATGCGTCTACCTAGCCATGTGCCGTAGTTCACCGTCGCAGTCTCATCTGCCAAGGACTCAGCCACTATTTTACGTCGCCTCGAAACATCGCCGGTAAGGCATCAACAACATCGCTGGCAAGCAGGCTACGTTGTCCGACACTTTGGGCGGCATGATCAGCCGCGGCACTGTGCAGCGCCACGCCTTGGGCAAACAAGTCGCTGAGTTCGACTTGGCCACGCCGAAAGGGTCCAGCGAGCAAACCTCCCAACAAGCCTGCCAACACGTCGCCCATACCAGCACTGGCCATTCCAGGATTGCCGTGCTGGCAAATACTTACTTCATCTCCCAGAGCAGATGCGACCACAGTGCCAGGGCCTTTGAGGGCTACATCCGCGTTAAATCGTTCAGCAAGCATCTGCGCACTGCCGAGACGATCAGCCTCGATTGCTGCTGGACTGATTTGTAAGAGGCGCGCCGCTTCTCCCGAGTGTGGAGTAATGAAAAGGCGCCCGCCTAGCCATTGCTGCGCCTCGGCTAGGTGATAGAGACCGTCAGCATCCAATACTGTTGGCAGTCCACTGGCCTCAGCGCGACGATAAAGCTCTACGCCCCAGCCCTCTCTCCCTAAACCCGGGCCCAACACCAAAACGTTGGCGTCGCTAAACTTCTGTTCAAGCTGTGCGTCAGTTACGACCATGGCTTCCGGAGTGGCGCCAATTACGATAGCTGCGTGGGCGGGCATGGTCACCACAGACGCTAAACCAGTGCCTGCGCGTAAGGCTGCTCGACTGGCCAGCACTATTGCGCCTGCCATGCCTGTGGCACCGCCGATAACTAAGGCATGACCATGCTCATGCTTGTAAGCCCGTTGGTTGAGTGTCGCCAACGAATCAGGGAGCCATGCCAGTCGCGAAAATTTTGTGGGTGGGTAAATCTCATCCGGAACACCCAATGAGGCAAACACTACATCGCCTGCCATATGCAACCCGGCGCCGGTTGCTAAGCCAACTTTAGGCGTAATGAAGGTGACAGTAACCTCAGCCTGCACGGCCACACCAGGGGTGTCACCGCTTGACACATCCACGCCAGACGGCACATCGATGGACAAAACAGGAGCGGCGCTAGCGTTTATCGCGGCAATGGCGTCGGTGTAGGCGGCACGCGGCGTGCCATGAACACCTGTGCCCAAGAGGCCATCTACGATCACATCACCGCGGACGATTAAGTCGGAACTATAGTCGACTGGCAAAATTCCCGCCTGTAAAGCACGTTGGTGAGCCGCCAAGGCATCACCACTCAACTCCTCAAGTGGCGCGACCCTGACCAGTTGTACGGCCAATCCAAGGTCTTGCGCCATGGCGGCCAGCAAAAAGGCATCGCCGCCATTGTTACCTTTGCCACACCATACCGACACCGCCTTTATGTGCGGATATCTTTGCAATAACACATCAAACGCTGCACGCGCCGCGCGTGTCATAAGCGTCGCAGCCGAGACATCAAGCACTTGCCGCGCTCGCTCGTCAGCCACTCTGGACCCCTTGGCGTCGTATAGGTTGTCAGGCATAGCCATGTGCAACTTGGTTTAATAACCCATTGGTTTAAGGACGGAGGCATTATACTGTGGTCCGGTGAGTAACGGGACGCACAATTTAACCCTCCCCAGCACCACCAAGGTGGCCGACTGGGCGACCGAACTTGGCTTTCAAGCGGTAGGTTTCTCTAACGTTGACCTCAGCGAGCACGAACCCCACGTCCGCGCCTATCTTGACGCCAAGTTTCAAGGCGACATGGGCTATCTGGAACGCAACCTGGAAAAGCGACTACAGCCACAGTTACTAGAAACCGACACCGTATGCGTCATTACCGCACGCATGAACTATCTGGCACCCGATACCCAACCTTTGGAAGTGCTTAGCAATTCCGACGCGGCTTACATCTCCCGCTATGCGCTAGGGCGCGACTACCATAAGGTGCTGCGCCGTCGTCTCGCACGCCTGGCAGCACAGATCGACGAATCGTTCGCAGGGCATCGATATCGCGCTTTCACCGATTCGGCGCCGGTACTGGAAAAAGCCTTGGCAACAAAATCTGGATTGGGGTGGATGGGCAAACACACCTTAGTGCTGGATCGTGATGCCGGTTCCTGGTTTTTTCTCGGCGAAATTTATACCAACGCACCTTTTCCGACCGAATCTCAGCCCGTGCGGGATGAATGTGGCAAGTGCACTGCATGCATGACCGTTTGTCCGACCCAAGCCATTGTCAGCCCGCAGATACTCGATGCGCGCCGCTGTATTTCTTATCTGACAATCGAACACAAAGGCGTTATCCCAGAACCACTGCGCGCACCCATTGGAAATCGTATTTACGGTTGCGACGATTGCCAATTGTATTGTCCATGGAATCGAGAAGCCCAAACCACAGACGAGGCAGACTTTCAGCCACGCCACGGCTTAGAGAACACCGCACTACTGACTTTGTTTGAGCTGAGTGAAGACGAGTTCTTAGATCTAACCGAAGGCAGCGCCATGCGCCGAGTAGGTTATGAACAATGGCAACGCAATTTGGCGGTTGCGCTGGGCAACGGCACAGCGACAATTGAGGTGGTTGAGGCGCTGAGGGCAAGAAAGGCAACGGCATCAACCATGGTCGACGAGCACATCGACTGGGCAATTGCACGATTGACCACAGCGGGCATCTAATTTAGATCTAGCGGAGCTTAAATCCAACTAGTGTCTGTGCCGAAAAGATAGATTTTATGTTGTTGCTATTCGATAAGGCATTGGATCTGGGCCGCTCAAGCTGGAAACTGGCGGGAACAACCCACGAGAAGTGTCCGAGCGTTGAGGCCAAATGTTGACGGAGCGACCCCGAAGGGGA
>JBNMMV010000027.1:0-22353 GCA_051270205.1 Limisphaerales bacterium | reverse complement strand
CTACTCTGACCCCTTCATACTCTGACCCCTTCATACTCTGACCCCTTCATACTCTGACCCCTTGATACTGACCCCTTCATACCGCCCAAGCTCAATAGTGGTCTGGGCAGTGGGGCTTCCAGTGGGTTGCAAACATCTGATCGAGTTGCTCGATGACGCCGAGGTCGGCGTCCAGCTTACCGAGCTGTGAAAGGCTACGAGCAGAAGCTGCACCGGTGTACAAAGCGGACAACGCACTGATATCGAGGCTGACATCTGGACTGGCGGTCGTTTTTTTCGCCAAAGCTTCGCCGGCACCCACTTCTAATTGCCAAGTTTCGTTGTTCCAATTGGCAATATCGTCACCGTTCACAGCTATGTTCAAGGATCCATCGCCGACGTAGCCTCTCTTGCTCAGGGCTGTCGGCACATCAACCACCCGCATCCAACTACCTTCCAAATCGTGACAATGTAGCAAACGCGGCTCAATCATAAGCTGAGGAGCCGGGTCGTCGACGGGTGCATTGGACCACGAAACGCGTCCAACCAAGTCGTGGTGCGATAAGTACTCCCACAACGACTGATAAGCATCTACATTGAGCCAAGCTAGATCTTTGATGACTATTTCTTGGCCACGGGCGATATGATTAACTTTGCTAGACCGCAGTGTATAAACGACGTAGCCACAGGGTTCGCTGCCATTAAACGCAATCGCACAATGTACCGGACCGTTTTCACTTTCTTCAAAGACGTTTAATCGCCATAACACCTGGGAACGGTGTAAATAGCCGAAGCGATCTGTAATAAAGTCTCGATATACAGCGCGTGCATGTTCCAGCGCGTCGGCGATAGGCAACCGTTCTACACGTACATCGCTTGAGGTTTCTTTTGGGAAGCGAATGTCTACCGTATCAACTTTGTAACTGCGGTTTGCACCTGCGGCAACGAATCCATAGCGCTGATAGATGGCGGCTTGGGAAGCCCACAATCCCGCAACACTCTGACCCTGATCACGTTGGCGTGCAAAAGACTCCGTGATAATCCGCCGCACTAGTCCTTGTCGGCGGTGTTCCGGCAATGTCCCAACTGCTGTAATTCCTGCAAAGCTAATACCAACACCATTGGCACGCATCGTGAACGGGAACGCAGCAAAAGACGTCACCAGCTTTGCACCCTCGAACGCACAAAGTGTCCAATCTGGATTAAGAGAACTTGAGGTTACGTTGTCGGCGCTATCGCCGAATTCGCCACCGTACACATAGGCCGCCATCAGACCAATTTGGTCCATCTCATCTGCAGAAGCCGACCTTATTTCATAACCCATATTAGATACCTTGCTCGCCGACTAGGCTCATGGACGAAGCTTCCAAGGCGGCACACCTTCCCAATCAAAAGGTTGAATACCGTCCTCAACAATTTGCCAGACACTGGCATCTGCTTTGCCATCCTCAATTTCTAGAAAGCCAATCGTTCCAAACTGCGTATCGTAGTTATGCGGGTAGGTCGGAGAACCGGGATTAACGCAATAGATTCCGTCTATCCATTCAATGGCTTCTCTGTGCGTGTCTCCTGAGACGATAACATCAGGCTTGCGCTCTGGAAAAAAACGTTCTACCCAACGCGCCATGGTAAAGTTTGGTGGGCGTTCTGGCACGGGCACGTAGTGCGTCAAACCCACCCACAAACCTTCAATTTCTACCAGCCAGGCATACTTCACCCGCTCATCTTCAGGCTGAGTCGGTCGGCCACCACCACCATCTTCTCCGTTACCCCGAGCCGCCCACAAAGGCGCAATTTTCTCGAGCTCGTCTAAAACGTATAGCTCGTGAATATCACCGGCGTGGAAGATCATATCGACACCCTGGAAGGCATCTATAATTTGTGGCCAAAGGCTGTCTCGTGCCTCGGGTATATGGGTGTCTGAGATCAAGCCAATTCGGGTACTCAACTTCCAACCTTAAGGGCCTGGCCCAATTTTATTTGACCATGCTGGTCGGTAAAACTGTTATCGCCCCAAACTTTAGTGCCGCCCACGTACACATCGGACACCACGCCATCGGAGCGATTAACAAGCTGTTCACAACCGAACAGATCTCGATGAATTAGCTTAACTGAAGCCTCGCCATCGTAGCTACTTAACACTTGTGGATTGAGCACCGCGACGTCAGCCCGCTGTCCGATCTCTAACGAGCCCACATTATCAAAGCCAAAAAACTCCGCAGGCTCTTGGGTCAAACGACGCAACATACGACTAAAGGACTGTTCGCCGTCTTCTAGACCAATTTTTAGCGCTCGCAAATTGCCATCGAAGTAGGCCATGTTGGTGACATGCGCTCCACTGTCGTTGAATCCAGGCAATAACTTAGGGTGGAACAAGAGCTCCTTAACTACTTTCGGATCCTTGTTCGCATTAACGTAGTGCCAATATAGGTCACGGTCAAAGTGACTCAGCAGCATTACAAAAAACTCACCGTCATCTCTAATATTGTTTCCCAACGCGTGGAACGCCTTCCGTTCTTCATCATCGTCAATACCATCGGGCTGAAGCAGCCATAGTTGATAACGTTGATAAGCATACTGCAAGCTATTGCCTTCCCAGCTACTGACTGGGGCGCGGAATACCATCATGTCGTTTAAGTCGCGGCTAAGAAACGAGCGTTCCAACCTCAACTTGCGTAACAGATGGCTTAGATTGAAGCCACTTTTTCCGTGCGACCACATTTCTCTAAACGATTCGACCCACTCAGGGTTAGCAATGATGGCACGGCGCGCCTCCACGTCTTCAAGCTCAGTCTCGATAAGCTGCCGCATTAGCGGGTTGGCTTCAGCCAACGGACTTACTGCACCCTCGGAGTAGATGCGGAACGGCGCGGCTAAACATTGCATGCGAAAGTCGCCTTGCAACAGTTTCGAATTCAACAAGTTGGCAAACAACAATGCTTGGGCCTTTGTTTGCCTGTTGTTAACCGAATCCAATGCGGCCAGCGCGGTAATCTTCAAAGGCTTGCCATGTAGTCGTCCGCTAGACAACATAAACAACTTCGCTGTTAACGCCCCATCATCCGTGGCCGGCGTCATCTGCCAAACGCGATCGTATTTACGCACTACATTCGTCAAACGTTTGTATTCGTTATAGTTTGCGTATTGGGTGGGAATGCGTTTCTTCAGGTTGGGCTGGTTCGCCAGGAAATGTAAGGGTAGGCCGTCTGTCGACATTCCCAAGAAGCCGTCCTGCATCGCCTCTTCAAGGATACCTTCCATTCTATCGAGCTCTGCAGCAGTCGGATCTCGGCTAACGGAATTATCTAGGCCCATCACTTCGATGCGCAACATTGAGTGCGGTAGAAATGGCGCCATATTTGCAGCAAGCGGTAGTTCGTCTAGATGTTCAAGATAGTCACGCGGGGTGTTCCACACAGCTTTCTCTGCCGCTCGGCGCAATACCGCTTTGGGGATATTCTCAACCCTGGCAAAGCAGTCGACTATGGGGTCTTGGTCACCGTTTCGTTGCGCGCCAAAAGCTAAGCCAATGCTGCAATTACCCACTACAACGCTGGTGGTGCCATGGCGCACCACCTCAGGCAAGCCAGGATCCAGTTCAGCCTCAAGATCTTCGTGAGTATGTATGTCGAGCAAACCAGGCGTTACCCACCTGCCCGTAGCGTCGTGAACAACGGCCACGTCAGTAGCCGGTAAGTGCGTTCCCAGCGCCGCGATTCGACCATCCTTTATCGCAACATCGAGATCCTTTCCTGCGCCACCGGATCCGTCAAATACGCGTCCGCCTGCGATGATTGCATCCCACCCCATACTTTTCCCCGTCGATACCTCTATCAAGGTTCTAGGTTACACTACTGACGGGAGAGTTGTTACGGGCGCCCCATGGCGACGAAAAAAACAGACATCATTATTGTTGGTGCAGGCTTTGCAGGCCTGTATGCGATTTATCGATTCCGAAAAATGGGCTTGAGCATACGGGTGCTAGACGCAGCGTCTGACGTCGGCGGCACTTGGTATTGGAATCGCTATCCAGGGGCACGGTGCGACGTGCCGAGCTTGGAGTATTCCTTCGGCTTTTCCGAGTCTCTTGAGCAGGAATGGCACTGGCCAGAGGTATTTTCTGCGCAACCCGACATTCTTCAATACGCCAATCACGTAGCAGACCGTTTCGACCTGCGAAAAGATATTCAATTCAATACCCGTGTCGTCGCTGTGGAATACGCTGCGGAACAAAATCAATGGACTGTAACCACCGATGCTGGCGAGCACTTTCAAGCCACCTACTGTGTTATGGCGACGGGTTGCTTGTCGGTTCCAGTGGTCCCCGATATAGAAGGCGCTGACAGTTTCGGCGGGCTTAGCCTGCACACTGGTCAGTGGCCAAAAGAAGATGTAGATCTGAGTGATATGAATGTCGGCATTATTGGTACGGGCTCTTCTGGCGTGCAAACAATTCCAGAACTGGCGAGCATGAGCCGTTCACTCACCGTTTTTCAGCGCACGCCGGTTTACACTGTGCCAGCCAATCGCAAAGCCATGCGGGCCGAGGTTGAACAAGAATTCAAAGACAATTACCGCGATATTCGCGCGCGGCAAAAAAGCAACCAGGGCGGTGTTTCCAATTTTCGACCTACTGCTAGCGTAAATCGCCCGGCAAGTGACGCAAACCTAAGCAATGAACGTCCATATCGAGAAAATAATCTAAAGTCACTGACCGAACAACAGCGCATCACACGCATTCGAGAACGAGGTTTAGGAGAGCTGCTAAATTTTCGGGACGTCTACACCGACACCGATGCCAACGAAATCGCCAATGAACTCTATCGAGATTTTGTGCGCTACATGGTCAACGATCCTGATGTTGCCGAAAAGCTGTTACCCAGAAACTATGGTCTAGGTTGTAAACGCCAGGTACTAGATCGCGACTACTACGCCACTTTCAATCTAGCCAATGTCAGCCTTGTCGACCTGCAAGAAGACCCCTTAGTGGCCGTTACCGAGACTGGCATCCAGACATCCGAAGGGCATCGCCCTCTCGATGCTATCGTTTACGCCACAGGCTTCGACGCTATGACTGGCGCACTCATCAAAGCAAATATTCGTGGCCGTGAAGGCAGGATGCTTGCAGACAAATGGGCATATGGTCCTGAAGCATATCTGGGACTACAAATGGCAGGGTTTCCAAACCTGTTTACCATTACCGGGCCTGGCAGCCCATCTGTACTGTGTAACATGCTAGTCGCCATTGAGCAGCACGTAGACTGGATCGCCGACTGCATCGACTACATGTCAGACAACAACTTAGCCACCATCGAACCCACCGAAACGGCAGAACAAGACTGGATTTCCCATGTCAACGAAGTCGCTGTCGGCACAATGTATACCGCTCCCAGCTGCAACTCTTGGTATCTGGGCGCCAACATCCCAGGCAAGCCCAGAATATTTATGCCCTATGTTGGCGGATTCCCTCAGTACCGAGAAAAGTGTGAAACTATAGTGACGCAAGATTATCTCGGATTTCAATTTACTTAAAATTGCGTTCAACGTGACGCTCGCGCACCGGAGGAATCAATGACCAATATGACTCGCCTTGAAGCGCTCGCCGAACTTACGGCAAGCGGCGCGCCATATGAATTGGTACACAACACCATTAACGACTTTCCTACGCGAACGTTCCTGCATGCGCCAACTTCACTACGTGAACTTTTCGCCGAGAACGTCAGTGATCTTGAATTTATTGTCTACCAAGACGAACGGTACACTTACCGAGATATTTACGAACAGGCCAGTCGACTCGCCCATCAACTAACCACAGTCTATGGTGTAAGCCATGGTGATCGCGTCGCGATCACCATGCGAAACTACCCTGAGTGGATCGTGACTTTTATGGCAACGACCTCAGTCGGTGCAATCGCGGTTGCCATGAACGCGTGGTGGGAAGCCGATGAGATTGCTCAGGGCTTGGAGGATTGCGGCGCCAAACTGATTGTCGCCGACGAGGAAAGATTGCAACGTTTGGCGTTAATTAGGGATCTAGGGGCTGAGGTGATCGCTGTACGTCCATCAACAGACGAACATCTAGGTACGGAGTACCAGTCACTACTTGCCAACGTACCGGCGACCACAGTGATGCCCACCGTCGAAGTTAAGCCCGAAGACAGCGCCACCATATTCTATACGTCGGGTTCTACTGGCTTTCCCAAAGGTGCACTGGCGAGTCACCGCAACATATTGAGCGCTCTACTATCTTGGGAGCTCGACCAAAAAAGTGCGCTCTTAAAAGCGGGTCTAGAACCAGCCGAGCTCGCTGTGCAACCGGCAACATTGTTGGCTGTACCATTGTTTCACGCCACCGGATCTCATGCGGTCTATTTATCCTCGTATCGCGCACAACGTAAGATTGTCTGCATGTACAAATGGGACGCGGATCAAGCCGCGGAACTTATCGAGCATGAAAAAATTCACTCTTTCGTCGCCCCCGCCGCAATGACCGGCGATCTTGTCCAAGCCGCCCAACGCACCGACAGAGATTTGTCCACCCTTATGTCAGTGGGCGGTGGTGGTGCACCACGAGCGCCTGAACAAGTGCGAGACATCGATCTTGCTTTTAAAAGTGCCATGCCCGGCACCGGCTGGGGCATGACCGAAACCAATGCCATTGGCACAGGTATTGGCGGGCAGGATTATCTGGACCGCCCAGAAAGTTCGGGACAAGTGAGTGCCGTATTGGATGCGAAAGTGGTTGATGAACAAGGCAACGCGCTTCCCCAAGGAGAACGCGGTGAACTCTGGATCCGCGGCGCATCTGTTATCTCGGGATACTGGCGGCGTCCGGAAGCCAACATCGAAACATTCACCGAAGGCTGGCTGCGCACCGGTGACGTCGCATATTTTGATGCGGATGGGTTCGTTTTTATCGTCGATCGTATCAAGGATCTAATCATCCGAGGGGGCGAGAACATTGGCTGCGGCGAAGTTGAAGCCGCCTTGCTTGAGCACCCATTGGTACTCGAAGCTTCGGTCTACGCGATTCCCGACAAGCGCCTGGGTGAGGAAGTAGCCTCAACCCTTTACTGTATTGAGCACATTGACGAGCCTGAACTGCGGGGTTTTCTCGCCGAGCGGCTGGCACGATTTAAGATCCCTCGATATATTCACGTCGTCGACCAGAACTTACCCCGTATAGCATCTGGAAAGATTTTCAAACGAAAACTACGTGACGATGCCGTTGCGGCCCTCACTTAACCGGAGGCAGAGTTGAATCGACATTTGGCAAATTTCTTAATTTTTGTTTTGGCGGTCGTCCTCTATGCCATAGGTTTCGGCTTCGCCGCAGTGATTGTGATTGGCCTCGCTGTGTTGCTAGAACTGACATTCTGGGTGCGACTATTCCGCGGCACCCCGCCAAGAAAAGAAAGAAAGGAAAATAGGGTCAGACCCTAGGGTCTGACCCTATTTCTTCTGGTTGCGGTTTGAGGCGTGGCAGATCGGTTTTGCGTACGGCAGGAACCAACAATACGGCGAGTAGCGTGAGCAACAAAAACGCACCGCCACTAACGACCAGTGCTGTTCCAACATCATAATTTTCAGCGATCCAACTGATTGGAAATACGCCCAGAGGCATAAGCCCGTGGGTCATCATATCGATACTCATGATGCGACCGCGCATGGCGTCATCGACTTGCATCTGCAACATGCCGCGGTTCATGGACATGTTCCAGCTGCTGAGAAAACCAACAACTGCGATCAACAAGGTTGCGGCAAGTTGGGTCGTGGTGAGACCGAAGGCTGAGGTCATCGTGCCCCAGGCAAAACAGGTCAATATCAACCACATCGCTTTGCGCCGTAAGTTACCCATGCCCGCCATGAGAAACGAACCAATAATCGCGCCAGCCCCCATGGCTGAAACAAGAAACCCTAAATCATCTGCATGGCCACCTAGAATTTCTTCATTGAATGCTGGAAGCAATGTAGTCAATGGCATGCCGAATAAAAATGGGATGATAGACAAAATAATGAGTCCAAACACTGGCGGGCGGGCCAATACGTACTGCACACCCTCCCGCATATCATCCAGCGTACTACCACGATTCTCACGTTTTACTCGGCCAACTCGATCAATGAGCAGCATCGTCGCCGCAGAGACGAAATACAACACGGCAATAACAATGTAGACCACGCCGACACCAAAGTGCGATGTTTTGTCGCCGCCGGCGATGAGCGCGATTAGCAACCCAGCAAACGCTGGACCAATGATTCGCGCGAGGTTCCATCCTGCAGTATTTAGGCCCATGGCCGCGAACACGAGCTTTTCAGGTATTAGCTCAGGTACAAATGCCTGACGGGCTGGCATTGATAACGCGAGCACCGTGCCATTAAAAAAACCAAACCAAATAAAGTCCCAGAAGGTAACTGATTCACCAAATATGATGACGGCCATGATCGCGGTCGCCAAGCAATTGAGCCCCTGAGCCCAGACAATAACTTTTCGCTTTGGCAGGCGATCCGCGAGCACACCACCGTAAAGTGAAAACAATACGGTAGGCACCATGAAGGACATCGTCACCCAGGCTAGGTCGATTGCCGAGGATGTCAGTGTGTATACCAGCCAGCCTCGTGCAATGATTTGCATATTCATGGCAAAAGACGAACCCAAACTGCCCACCCACAACCACACAAAGTTGCGTTCTTTCAGTACATAACGAATGTCTGTGGAGGCCAACGAGGAGTCCTAGGAGGGCGAATGCACAGTTTAACACGGCCGCCGGCCCAGAACCCGAGAACCCGAGAACCCCTAATAGTCGAGGCGGAACGTGTCCCCGTCGGTGACGATATTACCTGCAGTGGGGCCTGCGAAATGAGTGCCTATGATCAACACTGGGCGATCGACATAGCGATTGATAAACGAGTGGCGAGTGTTTCTAGACTGATCCTGGTCAGTGTCCGCACTCGTGGACCAATCTGGACTATTGATTTGGCATGGATGGTGAATCATATCGCCAGTAATTACCGCTTCTTCTCCTTGAGAAGTAATATGCACACTCACATGGCCTGGCGTGTGTCCGGGTGTGGGCTCTAGGACAACTTCATCCGTAACACGGTGAGTGCCTGGAACGAGCACCGCACGACCGGCATCGAAAATGGGTTGCACCGAGTCTTCAATAACGGGGCCATATTCCTGCTCTTCGACTCTCCAGTGATTCCACTCATCTTCAGCAAATAAATACTCCGCATTGTCGAACGTGGGCACCCACTTACCGTCAACAAGACGGGTATTCCATCCGACATGGTCAACATGCATGTGAGTACATAGCACCGAGTCAATTTGTCCGGTGGTGAACCCCGCCGATTTAAACTTGCTCAGAAAATCGCCCTGCATGTGGTTCCATTTTGGGTAGCTGCGCTGTTTGTCATTACCGACACAGGTATCTACCACAATGGTCTGGCCCTGACTCTCAACGACTAATGCATGCATGCTCAATACCAGTCGATGCCGCTCATCCAGAAAAGGGCCCATCCAATCAATATCGGCCATCAGCTCAGGCGTCGCCTGAGGAAGAAGATGCGGACCCAATGAGGCGGTTGTTAACTCGACAATCTGCGTAACCTTAACGTCGCCAATCTGCCATTTATGCATGTACCTCTCCTAATCGTCTTTTCTCATCCAGCGCTGCCCTGATCTCACCATAGGCGGACTCGTCGAGTTTGAATTTGCTGAATAAGTAGGCACCAATGGCGTAACATACCAGCGGAAACAAACCATAAAGTGTAACCATGGTGAGCTTGACCTCGGTCGTTTGCTCGACGTTGGGTACAAAGCCAGACCACTGCAGCGCAAAACCCGTCAACAACAACATAAAGCCAAGTGCGCTTTTTTGGACAAAATTCCACGCCGCAAAATAGGCGCCTTCTTTGCGTTCACCAGACATATATTCGTCGTAGTCGATAACATCGCCTTGCACAGATGGACCCAGCGTCCCGCCGCAGCCGTTGGCCAGCCCTGCAAAGAATGCCATGACGATAATCCATACCAGACGCAGAGTTTCACTCTCGAAAAATGGTAAAAGGAACATCAGGCCAAAAGATGTCCCGGTGAGTAGCATGCCGCCCATCCAGACACGTATTTTGCCAAACCGTCGCGAAAGCGGCAGCCATAGCGGAACTGAGGCACTGGAGGGCAACATATAGGCCAAGATAATAAGTGGTGCCCACGCCGGTGCACCAACGACATAGTGGGTCACATAAAGCGTCAGTGCAGCAATGGCAGAGGAGCCAACATATTCAATAAAGGTCACGACCAGCAGCAGCCGCGCATGGGGGTTTTGCCAAACGTCCCGAAATGCCTGATAAGGCGTAGCGGTCATGCGACCCCGAAAATCACTGCGTTCACGCAACTTAACTACGGCATAGATCACCAGCAATACCATTACGCCAATCGCTATCAACGCCAACTCCGACGCGAGCCCGCGAACATCACCCCCTTCGATTTCAGCGTTTATAAGCAGCTGTAAACTAATCAGCGACAATATTGACCCTATGATGTAAGCACTATGACGCATTCCAAAAAGACGACTGCGCTCATGGTAGTCATCCGAAATTTCCGCACCGAGGGACAAGTGAGGAACAAAAAAAAGCGTCATAGCCGAGTAAAAACCAATCACGGCAATGGCCATCCAGACAATCAAGCCCGTCTCACTCAACGTGTCGGGCGGTGAGAACACCATGTAAAAGCCAGCAGCAATGGGTATGCAACTGGCTAGAATCCAAGACCGGCGGCGTCCCATACGCAGCTGAGTGCGGTCACTCAAATAGCCTACCAGCGGGTCTGAAATGGCATCCCAGATACGTGAGAGGCTATAGATTGCGCCCATAACGGCAGGCGCGATCAAGAGGATATCTGTGGCGAACTTCATGACATACAAGCTGAGGAGCAAGTACATATAACCAGACCCCATCGCTGGAGCGCCAAAGGCGACAATAGTACGCCAAGGTATGCGACTGGATGGCTGATCTTCGGTCAAATTTCGAACCTCTGACTACATTTTATGCATGACTTATTATGCATTCTTAATCGTCAGGCCACCGTCTACCGGTAAAGTTGCACCGGTCATAAAACTCGACGATGGCAAACAAAAGTTTAAAGTCCCATGCGCCACTTCTTCCGGCTCTGCGTAGCGTTTTAGCGCAACCCGCCGACGAGCAAATACTTCCTTGTTGTCTTCTGGAATGGCAGCGGTCATACCCGTTCGAATGGGGCCTGGGCAAACACAGTTGACCGTAATTCCTTCTGGACCTAATTCAACTGCAAGCGATCGCGTTAAGCCGATAACGCCGGTTTTCGCCGCGGTGTAAGGACTACCAAATTTGGTCGCTCCGAGCCCTTCGGTTGACGCGATGTTAACTATGCGTCCATTTTTAGACTCCCGTAGGTACGGTAGTGCGGCTCGAATTGTGCGCACATGCGCGGTAATCAGTACATCGAAGGTCTTTGCCCACGCGGCTTCATAGTCTTCATGATCAATGGGCACCGGAATTGAAATGCCTGCGTTATTGACCAGCATATCTAAGCCACCAAAGTGTTCATAAACCTCTCGGATAACACGCTTGACTGCTTCACCGTCTGTCAGATCTAACAACCAACCTCGAACTTCACAACCGGCAGCTTCAATTTCGCCCACAACTCTCGTCAGGCCTTCTTCGTTCATGTCTACAACAGCCACCTTGGCACCTTCACTGGCAAACAGTTTGGCAGTCGCCTCTCCCATGCCGCTGGCGCCACCGGTAACAAATGCAACGTAGCCTTCAACCGAACGGCTTAGCTTGACCAACCCCATAATTTCCCCTTTCTTAATGCGTTATCAATACCAGACTCTATGTCCCCATCTTTACCAATGCAAACCCTTAAGCTTGCGCCTTAGTTCGCGCATAAAGGTATGCAGGCAAAGCGCACGACAAGCCAATGGCTAAGTTCAAGACGATAAATAACCATGGCTTGGGTCCCTCTTTTTGCGTGAACAGATAAGTCCAAAACACGAAAGAGGTAATGAAAAGATCAGCAGCAAAACCGCCAGCTGGACCATTAACAAACAGCGCTGGGACGAAGCCCATAACCCCTACCATATCGCCGTGAAAGACGCCTAAGAAAAATAGTATCGGCACCAAGGCACCGACAATAGTCCAAACTAAATATACGTTTTTCATTTACTGATCCATAAGTAATTCAATTTCATGAAACTACCTGATTGCGCCGTTTATCCCAAGGTGTAGCTTGTTGGTTCAAGGTGTAGCATGTTGTTTTTTGCAGGGGAAAAGGGTGATAGACCTAGAGCGCCACGAGAACATTTTTACACTCACCATGAACGCAGGCGAAAACCGCTGGAACACGACTTTTGTGAGAGAAATTTCAGCTGCATTAGACGAGGTTGAAGCAAGTCAAGGGCCCGCTGCTTTAGTGACTCGCTCAGCCAGCGATAAATTCTTTAGCAACGGCCTCGACCTAGCCTGGGTTCAAGCACCAGATGAGCATCCGGAAGCGGGCGACCGAGGCGCGTTTGGCGACGAATTTATGAAGTTTATGAGCCGCATGATCACCTTTCCAGTACCCACTATTGCAGCCATCAACGGTCACGCCTTTGGCGCCGGTTTTATGTCCGCTCTTTGTCACGACGTCCGAATCATGCGCAGTGATCGAGGCTTTATTTGCGCTAACGAAATGCAGTTGGGCATGCGCATCCCTACACCAGAGCTCGCGCTGTTCCGCCACAAACTCCCCGGCAACTCATTTTTTGAAACCGTCCAATTGTCGAAGCGCTGGACTGGTCCCGAGGCGTTGACCGGCGGCATCGTGCAAGCAACTGCAGAGCAAGAAAATCTCGAAGCCTTGGCAATGGCAAAAGCGGCAGAGCTTGCACCGCTGGGCGCCAATCGGGCGAATTACCAGGGTCAGAAAGAAGCTCTATTTGGTGAAAATGCTGTGATCAACGGCCCCCATGGCGCCGCCTACATGCTACGGAACTTAGAAGAATACCAACACTGAGTCTAGCTCGAGCATGATCAAACCAAACCTACTCCTAGGTGCAGTCATGACGTTCTCTTGCGCACCAGGACTGCTCTACAGCCAAACGGGCGGGGAAGAGGCTATAGATGCAGGCGTGACAATGATTACATTCGCGCTATCGGGAGAAGCCGGTGCCAGCGAAAAGTTCGTGAAGCGTTACCGTAAATTGATCAAAGCACTGGAGCAGAGTGATCAAGACAAAGCAGTTAAGCAATTTTCGAATATGCAGAAATCCCCTAGGAACCTTTACGAAGAAGCTTACTACCAGATTCTTAAATTTCAGTACCTCGAGAAATTTGACGGCTCTCAAAACGCAAAATACGCGGCTCTAGGCCAGCGCGACGCCTCCCCGGACCGCAAAAACCGTATGGCTAGAATCCTCGAACAGATAGAAAATCTATGCCTCTCCGATGCCACGTTCAAAGTGCGAGGCCAATTTGGCAAAGCTACTCAATCAACCCATGCCCTACTTAAAAACACTTTCTCGTTCAGCAGCATTGAAGGCGACATCGCCGAACTGCGCTTGCATTGCGACAAAGGTCGGGGCGGTTTCGCCTACAAACCAGATACTGGCTATGCTGTAAACGAAAAGTGGTCAGACTGCACTTTGATTATGATCGAGACACCCGGAACCAAGCACACCATTGAGGAAGGAGCCTAATACGTGTCGTTCGAAAGCAATGCTAAAATCGACTGGTATCGATGCCCCATTGAACCGCAAGTGCTCGCCCAACTCATGCAACGTTCTAACTTAAGCGGTGCGATACAAACCGGCCTCCACCTAGGCTGGTTCTTTACAACCCTTAGCGTCTGCTTTCTTGTCTTCATCCAGATCAACTCGACGAATTGGTTTTGGATGAGCCCACTGTTCGTGCTTTGCTTGTTTGTACACGGCACAATGGGACCTTTCATGGGCTTAATCGCAGTCCATGAGTTGCAACACAAAACCGTCTTCAAAACCCGCGGGCTCAACTCCCTTTTTGAGCGCGTCTATGCATTCATCAGTTGGTCCGACTGTGTCTGGTATCAACACAGCCACGCCATTCACCACCACGCCACCTGCCATGTCGATTTCGATGGCGAAGTGATCTTGCCGGTGAAATTTAGGCTGAAGGGGAGGTTTTGGTTAGGTGCCTTGGCCTGGGATCCTAAAGTCACTTGGACTCGACTTTCCACAACATGGCGCCATGCCCGCGGCGAAATTTCAGGTGACTGGCACCAGCATGTATTGTCGAGTCCAGAAGCCCGTCGTGCCCATCAGCGTTGGGCTCAGTGCCTACTTATCGGACACACAAGCCTCGCTGTAGTTTTCGCCTTAACGGGCAATTGGATTTTAATCTTGCTATTCACTTTTGGCACGCAGTTCTGCAACTGGCTAGGTTTTTTATGTGGGGCAGCCCAGCACTATGGTATGCACTCAGACGTTCCCGATTGGCGCGCCAATAGCCGCACTTTTACTTGCTCGCCCATCACCGCATTTTACTACTGGAACATGCAATACCACGTAGAACATCACATGTATCCAGCGGTGCCATTTTATAATTTGGGCAAATTGCGGAAAGCACTTGGCGATGATTTGCCAATCGTTCCACACGGTCTTATCGCCACCTGGAAAGAGATACTAGAAATTCGCAAACAAGCACTCAACCAGAGCACAAGCAGTTAATTCGCAGTCGAATGCGATTGTGCGCCTTTTGCTAGCTGGAACACAAATTCATTGCAGCCATGGCGACGGCCACAGGTTTTGCTCGCTCGTAGCCGGAACCCTCGGCCCTCAACAAATTCAATAACCTCGATTGGAGTCGCCACTTCGAATGGATATCCACCTAGCCAATCGAGCATATCCCACCACAACGACATGCCACGCTCATAGGACAAACGCCCCGTCGCTGCGCGCAACAACCAGCGCGCTAGAAACAAATAGGGCAAATGGCAACCAACTATTAATCTACGACGCCAAGCACCGGCGTTATAAGTTCGCTTCACAAAACGCCAATAGCGACTTATCCAACCCTGATCATTGTAAAGCGCAATAAAGAGGAAACCGTTGTCATCGACTCGCGTTAGCAACCCATCCAAGGCTTGCCACATATGGCCTGTGTGATGCAGCACACCCCAACTATAGACCCAATCAAACCGTCCCAGGTTCGTCACGTAGGCCTCGTCAAGTACCGAGCCTTGCTCGCAACGCCAATCTGCCGGCTCATTACCGAATCGCTGCTTCAGCTCTTCCGTACAGGCAACTGAGGCCAGATCAAAATCAAACGAATGCACCCGCGCACCAGCTTCGTGTGCAACCAGCGACGAAAGCCCGCTGCCGGAACCCGCATCTAAAAATCTTTGACCTTTGAGAACAGTGGCTACAGGCACACCCACCATCGCTTCCATGGAATCACGGGCTTTTTCGATCTTAGGACGATTTAGGCTGCTGAGAAAACGCGCCCAGTTTTCACCAAAGGCGAAACGTTCTCCTTGTTTTATTTCCGCTTCCGCGGTTTGTTCAGTCGCCGACATTAGCCTGTATGATGCTGCCTAAAGCGGCACAAACTAACACAAATGAAAAAACTCATTCTAAGCCTAATCGGCATTACCGCGATTGTCAGCACCAGCCTCTGGTGGGCTGGGCTCTCACCCACGGACCTCAAAGCCAACTTACAGGTTGGCACCGGAATGGGCGCCAAAATCGCCTGCTCTGCACACTACGTATCTAAGCTGAACCGAAACCAAATCCTCGAGGACCTAGCCAGCTATTCTCCAGCCATTAAGTTACTCGATGTCACTTACGATGAAGCTCGACCAGGCGTTTCGGTGAGTTTACTAGGCATGGGAACAACCACTGCCACCTATCGCCCCGGACTGGGTTGTACGATGGACATAGGCGATACCACGCCGCTAGATCGGCTCACCATCCCGGACCTCTCCCTCCCGGACCTGGGCACTTCAACCTTGCCTTGGCCCGCTGGCCCGATGGTCACGACCTTGAGTGAACCCCTACAGCAGTCGTTGCAAGCACTGCTAGATCAAGACAACCAACTAGGATTCGACACCCGTGCACTGTTAGTGGTCCACAAAGGACAAGTGCTGGGTGAGGTCTACGCCCCGGGCATTACCCCCGAAACGCCTCTTCTAGGTTGGTCCATGGGCAAGAGCTTTGTTTCCATATTGCTCGGCAACCTAAGCCTGAGGGGCAACTTGAACACGGCTGAACAAAGCTTGTTCGAAGATTGGCAAGGCGATGATCGTCGCGAAATTAGCATCGAAAATTTGCTACGTATGTCCAGTGGCTTAGAGTTCGCAGAAGTTTATGCGCCTGGCAGCGATGCCACTCACATGTTATTCAACGCCTACAGCGCGGCAGCCGTTGCAAAAGAAAAGCCACTGGCGCACCCACCTGGAAGCCACTTCAGCTATTCCTCGGGAACAACCAATCTGTTGTCAGAATTGTGGGTATCCCGAATGGGTGGCTCACAAGCTGCAATAACGTCGTTGAGTGAAGAAATTCTGGCGCCCCTCGGCATGCGCGGCACCGTTTTCGAAGTAGACCCAAGCGGCGTATTTGTCGGCTCAAGCTACCACTACAGCACTGCCCGAGACTGGGCGCGTCTCGGTCAGCTGATGCTAAACAAAGGTTCTCTGAACGGCCATCGGCTTATCTCCCAAGCTTGGGTAGAAGCGGCAACTACACCCAACTCAAGCACCAATGAGCCGAGATACGGTTATCAATTCTGGCTCAACCGGGGTGGTGAAACGCCTCGTTATGACAAGTTACCCAGTGATGCTTTCAGTATGCAAGGCAACCGCGCCCAAGTGGTGATGATGATTCCATCTCAGGACATGGTTATCGTGAGACTAGGTTGGACCTCTGGAAAATATCCGACCAACACCAATTTCTCAGACATTCTAAAAACGGTTACTAATAGCTGACAGCAACCTCAGCAAAGTCCTCAGTCTGACTACCAGGGGTGCAGTCGTACCGGCAGCTCTGAATAACCCCGAACAAAGCTCGATTGCACCCGCTCTTCAGGTCCAACCTGTTCAACAAATTTGAACCTGTCCATTATTTCTTCCCACAGCACACGTAACTGCATCTCGGCCAGCCGATTGCCCATGCAGCGGTGAACACCGAATCCAAACGAGACATGATGACGCGCGCGTTGACGATCAATGCGAAATTCATCGGGTTCTTCAATTGCCTCCTCATCACGGTTGCCAGAGACATACCACATAGCCAGCCGATCGCCTTTCTTCATCGACTTGCCAGCAAACTCCAAATCACGAGTAACCGTGCGCCGCATATACGCCAAGGGCGTCTGATAACGAATTATTTCGGACACCATATTGGTAATAAGGCTGCGGTCCTCGCGCAGCTTTTCATACTCTGCGGGGTTTTTGTTAAGGAAGTGAACACCACCCGAAATTGAATTGCGGGTCGTGTCATTGCCACCCACGATCAATAGAATCAGATTGCCGAGGAATTCCATGGGCGGCATATCTTGAGTGTCTTTGCCATGCGCCAACATGGACAATAAATCTGCCTTAGGGGGTTCGTTGGCTCTGGTTTCTCGCAACCGGGTAAACGCCTCAAGGCATTCCAGCAGAGCCGCACGACGCTCTGCTTCAGGGGTGGGTCCACCTGCGAGTGCCCCTGACGTTGCCATATCAGACCAGTAGGTGAGTTTGCTACGTTGTTCAAAAGGAAAGTCGAAAATGGTCGCGAGCATTTGTGTTGTGAGTTCAATGGAAACCAAATCTACCCAATTGAAAGTCTCGCCTATGGGCAAGCTATCGAGGATAGTCGCCGCGCGTTCGCGAATCGTTGCTTCCAACTTTGCCAAATTCATGGGCGCAACAACGCCCTGCACTGTTTTGCGTTGAGCATCATGACGCGGCGGGTCCATACCAATAAAATTTGGTGTTTGAAAATCTTCTGGTCGGTCACTTAAGATGATGCCAGCGTCAGAGGAGAAATCTTGGTGGTTCTTCTCTATTTCCATGATGTGGTCAAACTTTGTGATCGACCAATAGGCACCAAACATGCTATTCGCACAGTAATGCACTGGGTCTTCGTCTCGCAGCCGTTTAAAGTATGCCCAATGGCTGTCCGTTTGCATGAGCTCCGCTCTGGATACATCAATTTGGTCTAGCGGTATGGAGTACGGATCTACGTTTTCTAATTCTATTGCTTCCGCCACGGAGGCCTCCTTTTGGCACTAAGATTTGCAAAAGAGAAGAGTAAGACTCTATTCTATTCTACACAACCCACAAAACCCGGAGACCGACGTGCCTTCACTAAAGGAAAAGCTGCCAAACGGCCAACTCAATGGCACCTATACAGATGCGTTTAGCGACGTCGTACAGGCGTTTCAGCAGAATTTTACTGAACACGGGGAAGTCGGTGCCTCGCTCACGCTGACCCTGAATGGCGAGACTGTAGTTGACCTCTGGGGCGGTCTCGCGGACGCCAAAGCTGAGACACCTTGGGAACAAGACACCTTGTGCGTGGTTTATTCCAGCACCAAGGGCGCCGTAGCCCTGGCAGCCCACACTCTAATCAGCCAGGGTCGTCTAGATCTAGACGAACCCGTTTCAACCTATTGGCCAGAATTCGCCAAGAACGGCAAGCAAGACGTCACCGTACGCATGATGCTCAACCACTCAGCAGGCGTGCCTTGTAACCGTGAGAAGTTGCGCGATGGTGGCTGCTGCGACTGGGAATACATGGTCGAAGCGATAGAAAACGAAGCGCCATTCTGGCCACCAGGCACGCGTCACGGCTACCATATGATGAACTTCGGATGGACCGTGGGCGAACTCATTCGGCGCGTTAGTGGGATCTCGTTAGGAGACTACTTCCGTGAAGCCATCGCCGAACCGGCTGGAGCAGAATTTTATATTGGGCTACCGTCGGAACTAGAGCCAAAGGTCGCTCCTATGATAGCCAACCGTCCAGAGAAGGGTTTACCGCTCGGCGCCTTTACCAAGGCTTTGCTCAATGACGCAGCATCGATACAGGCGCTGGCACTGTTTAATAATGGCGGGTTCAGTCCCAACTCACCGGTCTGTCACGCCGCACAAATCGGCGGCGGTGGCGGCATCAGCAATGGCCGTGGATTAGCGCGCATCTATACGCCGTTCGCATGCGGTGGTTCCTGGAACGACCACATTTTCGTTGACGCGGCCTCTTTAGCTCGTATGGGCGAGGTCTCTTCGGCCTCAGAGGAAGATGCGACCCTACTCATTCCAACCCGTTTTGCCTTGGGATTTATGAAATCTATGGACAATCGCCGTCGCCAGGCAGCAGACAAGAGTAGCGTGATCCTTTCAGGTCCTGCCTTCGGCCATGTTGGCGCTGGCGGCAGTATCGGTTTCGCAGACCCCGAGGCCAAAATGGGGTTCGGCTACGCCATGAACAAAATGGGCCCCGGCATACTCATGAACGAACGCGGTCAAAGCTTGATTGATGCGGCGTACCGCTGTCTTGGCTACCAAGGCAATTCGACAGGGGTGTGGCACAGATAACGTCAGCTCGGCTAGATATTTTCGTTAGCTCGTTTGCGGAGGGTGCGCGCACATCCCTGCTTGATGACTAAATAGGCGCGGCCGATCGCCTTCTTCTATGAAAAGGTTAGTGGCAATCATGACGCTGTCACCGGCCTGCTCGTAGCACATCACGAGCGCTGCCTCTTCGCTAACCCGAGAGATGACTGCCCCATAGAAGCTAACTTGCCCTTGGTTTGGATTGGCTAAGATATTCGCCCAGCTTTCCATGACTTGATGGCGTCCATGCAACGCTGGCCAACCAGGATGCAAGCAAAGCGGATCACCAGTTTCACACCACAAGTGTGCCATGGCCTCATAGTCCTTGGATTCGAAGGCTAGGTAGAAGGCTTCATTGGCAAACTCAACCTGATCTAGGTCTATCATGTTCTCAATCGCTGGTACTTTCAGATCAGGGTGTCAGGTACTCTAACCACATGCAAACTTCACTCGAATTCGACAACCAATTCACCCAAGCACTGCCTGCGGACCCTGAAACGGGCGCTGCTCGACGGGAAATATCTAACGCTGTCTACTCACGCGTTGAACCAACCGCCGTCAGTGCGCCCTACCTAGTCGCTCACGCACCTGCCGTGGCCTCCCTGATCGGTCTTCAGGACGCCGACATTGCTTCTCCTGAGTTCCTTAGCGCGATGAGTGGCTCAAGCCTATGGCCTGGAATGGACCCACATGCGACTTGCTATGGTGGTCATCAATTTGGTAACTGGGCAGGCCAGCTCGGCGACGGCCGCGCTATAAACTTAGGCGAAGTGAATATTCCGAGCGGCCACTTAATGCTGCAACTTAAGGGTGCTGGCGAGACGCCTTATTCCAGAACAGCTGACGGTCTGGCGGTCATGCGCTCCTCAGTGCGAGAATTTCTGTGTAGTGAAGCCATGTACCATCTCGGCGTGCCAACCACACGTGCGCTAAGTCTGGTGGGAACCGGTGAGTCAGTCGTAAGAGACATGCTTTACGACGGCCATCCACAAGCAGAGCCAGGGGCCGTCGTTTGCCGCATCAGTTCTTCTTTTGTCAGGTTCGGTCACTTCCAA
Source organism: Limisphaerales bacterium (assembly GCA_051270205.1). Taxonomy (GTDB): domain Bacteria; phylum Pseudomonadota; class Gammaproteobacteria; order Pseudomonadales; family Azotimanducaceae; genus UBA4421. The sequence goes on along the minus strand of JBNMMV010000027.1, from coordinate 1,725 downwards.
CTTCTGGCGGCTCGCCAGGAGGAAGCCCTATTAAAACAATTCACCGATTTTGTTATCAGCCGAGAGTTTCCATCCCTTGCTGCGATTAGCGGCGATAAAGAACGTTACGTTGCGCTATTCAACGAAGTCTGTGACCGCACCGCACTGCTCATGGTGCATTGGATGCGGGTTGGTTTTGTCCACGGCGTGATGAATACTGACAACATGTCACTGATCGGCGAAACAATCGATTACGGCCCCTACGGCTGGCTGGAAGATTTCGATCCCAATTGGACACCGAACACTACAGATGCAAGCCAACGTCGCTATCGGTTCGGTCAGCAGCCTGCAATAGGCCAGTGGAATCTAATGCAACTCGCCAATGCACTGTTGCCGTTAATCGGCGATTCACAGCCACTTGAGGACGCGCTGAGTAATTATGCAAGCACCTACGAGCAGCGCTGGCAGGACATGATGGCCGCCAAAATAGGCCTCACTGAATTCCCAGAAACGCTCATCACCAATCTACTTAGCCTTTTAACCACCATAGAGACAGACATGACCTTGTTCTTCCGAGCATTGGCACAGATCGATTTGTCTAAGCCTGACGCCTGGACGGGGCTTAAAGAGGCGTTCTATCGTGACGAAGAAGTGTCCGAAAGCTATGTGCAGAAACTCAACGACTGGCTTGATGAATACCAAAAAGAACTGAATCGTCAAGCCATCGAAAATCGTCAACTGACGATGAATCTCACTAACCCAAAATACGTGTTACGTAATTACCTTTCACAAATGGTCATCGATGAAGTCGAGCAGGGAGACATGACGCTTCTCAATCGCGTCATGGAAGCGCTCCAAAACCCCTATGACGAACAACCTCAGTTCGAAGACCTGGCAGCAAAACGACCCGAATGGGCTCGATCCCGAGTCGGTTGTTCCATGCTTTCCTGCAGTTCTTAATTTCTATTCAAGAATCGCTGTAGGCGGTCCATGGCACTGCCTAGGACCTCAACGTTATGCGTCAGACTCGCTCGCGCAAAATGGCGAGCAGAATCGCCAAACCCTTGACCGGGTACCAGCGATACACCTTGTTCATCTAACAGATTCGCCACGAGTTTCGGTACATCGTCGGTAATTTTTCTGAAATCGAGCATCATGAACATTCCCGCCTTAGGGGTAATGCTTTGCAACTCAGGGATTTGTTCAATGCGGTTGAGCATATAGTCTCGTCGTTCTCTATAAAGCTCACACATTTGATCGACGTAGGGACCATTGGTGCGCAAAGCATAGGCAGCGGCATCCTGAATAAATTGGCTACAGCCAAATAAAGCCGCAGCAGAATACTGAGTAATGGCAGTAACCAATTCTGGTGACCCCGCTACCCATCCAACACGCCAGCCAGTCATGGCATGCGATTTCGAAAGACCGTCTATGACAATAACGTTGCTGAGGTCTTGCGCACACTTGAGCAGCGAAATATGAGGTTCTTCAAAAGTCAGCAATGAATAGACTTCATCACTAATCAACCAAATGCCTCGTTGGTTTAACTCATGCGCTAGTCTTTGCAGCTGATCTTCGCCGATGATATTTCCAAACGGATTGCCCGGGGTATTTAACACAACCACCTTGGTCCGCGAAGACGTCATAGCCAAGAGTCCATCGACATCAAGCGCACAATCCAAATCTAGATCCAACTCTGGGCTGAGTACGCGCAGACCCAATGCCCGGACAATGCCCCGATAACCA
>JBNMMV010000026.1:0-23908 GCA_051270205.1 Limisphaerales bacterium | reverse complement strand
GCACAAGCTGCCCGAATTTCTGGCGATCAACCCTAACGGCAAGATTCCTGCGTTGGTCGATGGTGAGGTGGTGGTGAGCAATTGACCATTGCCGACTTTGGCGTCGACGTATCGCTGGCGGTTGCCGATCAATCACATCTCGAATTTGGCCAGTTCCCTGAAATTGTCCGTTGGCATGAGCAGATGATGAGCATTCCTGCCTGGCGAAATTCTTACCCTACAACCTAACCTCAAACTGAGCTAGGCTCCGTCATTCACTTCAATACTTGGGGGAGATATGGATTTAGGGATTTGCATGGCGTCGCATGTAGGCGACATTGGCTACGTGGTCAGGGCGGAAGAACTGGGCTATACCCACGCATGGTTGGCTGACTCGCAAATGTTGTGGTCAGATTGTTACGCAACATTGGCCTTAGCGGCCACTCAAACATCGAAGATCAAAATTGGTACCGGCGTTGCCGTTTCCGGTACACGGCCTGCCAGTGTTAACGCCGCAGGTATTGCGACCATAAATGCCATAGCGCCAGGCCGTACTTTCTTTGGCGTCGGCGCTGGAAATACCGCGCGACGTGTCATGGGTCTGCCACCACAGAGAATTAAAGACTTTGAACGATATTTGCAGGAAGTCGTGCCGTTGATACGTGGCGAGGAAGCGGACATGCCTTCTGGATCCAGAGATGGGTCTGGCGACATACCCATTCGCCACATCATGCCCGACAAGGGCTTTGTTAACTTTGAAGACGAAATCCCGGTGTATATCTCCGGCTTCGGTCCCAAGTCCTTGGCACTTGCCGGAAAGTATGGAGATGGTGCGGTGCTTGCCCTGGTTGGCAACCCGGCTGCCATGGCCAGTGTTTGGCATATGATGCAGGAAGGGGCGCGCGAGATTGGTCGGGAGATCGGCCCGCAGCAGAATTACTACACCACCGCGCTGACGACCATGGTTGTGCTCGAGGACGATGAGACCAAAGATTCTGAACGCGTGAAATCTCAATGCGGCGCGATGGCTATGGCTGCGGTGCACTATGCCTATGATCAGTATCGTAACTTTGGCCACCAGCCACCGAATGCCTTGGCTGGAATCTGGGATGACTACACCGCGCTATTGGAGACCTACCCCGCTGAGCGTCGGCATCAGCGAATTCACGCCGGGCATAATTGTTGGGTACTGGAGGAAGAAGAGCGCTTCCTTACGCCAGATGTGCTCGAAGCTTCTTGCATGTTGGGTACCAAGAATGAACTCATCGAGCAGATACGAGGACTGCAAGCCACGGGTCTTGATCAGCTTATGATTTTACCGAATTTCGACACCCGCTTTGACGTCCTCGAAGCCGTCGGCCAACAAATCCTCCCCAACATCTAAATAGGGTCAGACCCTCTTATCAGTAAGGAGGGTCAGGATCGTGATCCTGACCCTATTTCCGGGTTTATTTCGGGATGGGCTGGCGCTTGGATTTGAGGCAAGATAGGTGACGTTGTACAGGATCTTTTATGTTCACATATCTTAATCCCGAGGTGCGGGAATCTCTTATTGCAGACGGCAAGTTGGTCCGCATTAATGAAACCGGTGAGACCATTGATGTGGCGACACCGGAAGCACCAGGTGAGTTGGCAATCAACTTATTGGGTCCAATCCCATTACCCATAAAGTTGCCCTCAGCGAGCGTAACCGTTCAATGGTATGCCGCTGTGCGCAGCACAGAATTGTCCCAGGTTGAATCACTCGCCAGTGATTTGCGAGCTCGCGGCGGGCAACATTTATTTTCACACCTTGTCAGCCCTTTGGCTGTTAACAGTGTTCTGGTTATCGGCGAGCCCACTGAAAGTCCGTTGGTTCGAGTGCACAGTAACTGTCTCACCGGAGATGTGTTTGGCTCTCAGCGCTGCGATTGTGGACCCCAACTGGACTCAGCGATTGCGCGTATTAGCGAGGAACCGAGTGGCGGCTACCTAGTCTATATGGCTGGACACGAAGGGCGAGGAATCGGGTTGTGGGCCAAGGCTGCGACTTACCTTTTGCAGGACCGTGGGGAAGACACCTATGAGGCGAATCGCTCATTAGGATTGCCCGATGATTCACGTGACTTTACTGATGCATCGGTTTTGATCAAACACTTTATCGGCAACGAACACTTTCGTTTACTTACCAATAATCCCAAAAAAATCAAAGATTTAGAAGGGTTTGGTCTCACGTCAATCAGCCAAGAAAAGCATGTTACGGGCGTGAGTGAGTGGAACAAACGCTACTTGCACGCGAAGCAAGAATGGGGTCATCAGCTGTCCGATGATGACATCGAATAGCTGATGAAGATCTGGCTTTTGGTTCTCGCACCATTACTTTTCGGCGGCCAAGCGATGGCTAAAGAGCCGTTGCGTATTAACCAAATTCAATTCATTGGCAGTCACAATAGCTACAAGCAGGCAATGTCGCCGGAAAATGCGCAAGCCTTGGCTGAGCGCAATCCAGCTGCAGCTCAAAGTTTAGAATACGCGCACTTACCACTGGCAGCGCAGCTCGACCTCGGCATGCGCAAACTAGAGCTCGATGTTTTCTACACGCCTGAGACAGACGGATTCGTAGTAGGGCATGTTCAGGCGATCGATATGAACAGCCACTGCACGACGTTGCGTATTTGCCTGAGACAGATCACAGATTGGTCCAATGCCAATCAACAACATGTGCCACTTTGGATTAGTTTTAATACCAAAGATCAGGTGATAGCGGAGTTACCGATTCCGACTCGGTTTGACGCAGCCGCTTTCGAACTGCTCGACAGCATTGTTCAGGAAGCTGTAGGCGATAAGCTGATTTGGCCCAAGTCGATCCGTCCCGAAGGAAGTCACAAGCCGCAGTGGCCTGCGCTGCCTGATGCCCGTGGCAAGATGTTATTCATTTTGGACGAAGGCGGCGAAAAGCGAGCACACTACGCCAAGACCTGGGCTGATCGGCCGTTGTTTGTCACGGTTGGAATTAATCATCCGGCGAGCGCCATTCTTGTTATCAATGACCCGCAGCAAGCGTTTGAACAAATTAAGAGTCAGGTGCAGGCAGGATTCATGGTTCGCACGCGAGCTGACGCAGATACGAAAGAAGCGAGGAACGGTGATTTGAGTCGATTTGAAGCGGCTCAGTTGAGCGGGGCGCAAGCAATTAGCACTGACTACTACATGCCAGCTACCCATTTCGGTACCGACTATCAGGTGCGCCTACCCAATGTGGTGCGGTGTAATCCGGTGACTGCACCCAGTGAGTGCGCAGTCACCGAATAGATGGGTTACCAGGCGTGTGGTTCGCCATCCCATTTCATGAAGCAACCTGTATTTTCTAGGTTGATGCCTTCAATCACAGAAATGATGCCTGCGGCACTTTCGGCTGCAGTAATGTCCGCTCCCTCGCCACCCATATCGGTTTTAACCCAACCTGGGTGAATAAGGCCAACAGCTATGGCATCGTTTGCCAGTTCTAAAGAAATCATCCGCATGACTTTGTTCACTGCTGCCTTTGAGGAGCAGTAGGCGTACATAGTTGGCCAGTTGAGATCGAGTGATCCCATTTGGCTGGTGATCGTGATCGCTTTGGCGTTCTCGCCCTCTTTGAGTAAGCCATGCAGGCCTTGTAAAACACGTAAAGGCGCCACGGTGTTGACGTTGAATGTATCGAGCCAGCCATCGAAATCCATGGACATTGCTGTCTGTTGATCGGGCGCTGGCCCAGGTGTTCCAGCATTGTTGATCAAGATATCAACAGCAGACAGTTTTGAGGCCAATGCGGCTACAGAGTCTCCATCGGTGGGCACAAGTTTTTCAACAGTAATGTTGTCACCCGCTGCGGCATTCAATGCCTCTGCGCTGTCGGGGTCGCGGCAGGTTGCCACAACGCTGTGGCCTTGCTCAGCGTATTGTTTTGCCAGCTCTAAGCCGATGCCTCGGTTTGCGCCTGTAATGCAAATAGTAGCCATGTTTTCAATTTCCTTGGATGTGATCGGTGAGTAGTGTGTTAAAAATCTGAGGTTGTTCAAAGTAGGGTGAATGACCGGAATTTGCAACGACCTCGAGTCTTGCATCGTTGAAATGTGGTACGAAGCTTTCTAAAAGCGGTGCAGGAAACAATGGATCTTCAGCGCCAGCGATGAATAGTGTTCTGGCTGAGACAGAACTGAGCTCTTCCAATTGCACCACGTCGTCGCGGCCTAGCAGCGTTGCCAATCTCCCCCAAGAAAAATTCACGTTGAAGTTGTTGACGGATTCGTACAGCTGCATGAGTGCGGGCTGAGTTTTTGTGTGGGCCGACATCGTCGCTTGCACGCCGTCCACGTTCGAATCATCGGTGGATGTAAGGTTCTTGAGCGCAGGGGTTGGGTTTGGATTGAAAATTCCCCCGCCTGTAGCTGACATGGTCAAGGACAGAACGCGGTCAGGTGCATCGAGTGCGGTTCGCAGAACGGTAAATCCCCCCATTGATTGCCCAACCAAATGTGCTTGCTCGATATCAAGCGCGTCCAATATTGCCAACAGGTCATCTCGAAAGTTGTGTACCGTCAGGCCGGCTTCGGGCACTGGTGTGCGACCGAAGCAGCGGTGATCAAACGCAATCACTTGGTTGGTTTGTGCGAAATGCGCAATTTGATTAAACCAAATCGCCGCGTTTCCACCCGCGCCATGGGCAAATACTATCGCAGGTCCATGGCCTTTCGTTTCGTAATAGATTGGTACATCGGTCGTTGTTGTTGTCGGCATTTTCCTCTCCAGTTGTGAGTAGTAAGGAGGGTCAGACCCTAGGGTCTGACCCTATTTAGGGGACTTGTTCCATGAATTGGGTGACGGCATCTAGGCGACCCTGGACACCGCCGCGGGCGACGGGGTCGAGTAGAATGTGGGATACCCCCGCTCGCTCTAATTCGCCAACTCTATCTTGCATTTCAGCCGCAGAACCCGCAATTGACTTCACGGGGTCCATTACGCCGGCGGGGTCCAGAAACACGCGCAACGACAAAGTGAAACCGTCAGGATCGCGGCCATCTTCTTCTGCGAAGCGGCGAACTTGGGCGAACTCTTCTACCACGGTTTCGATAGGTTGGAATGCTGCGTGGAATCCGCTGCCGAAGGTTGCAGCCCGTCGAAGTGCTTGAACACTAGAACCGCCCACCCATATCGGTATCGGTTGTTGCAGGGGCTTGGGCTCGAAGCCAACGGTTGGAAGGTTATAGAACTCGCCCTCGAAGCTTGGTTCTGCTTCACCAAATAGTTTCGCAAACATCATCAATTGTTCGTCGGCTCTTTTGCCGCGTTGATCCCAGGGCATGCCTAAAATAGCCGCTTCTTCAGCCATCCAGCCGATGCCTGCACCTAGGATAAGGCGCCCGTTTGAGAGCACATCCAGGGTGGCAAGTTGCTTGGCCGTGACCACGGGTTGTCGATAGGGCAGTATGAGGACCGATGTGCCTAGCCTTAGTTTGGTTGTGCAACCGGCAAGAAAGAGCAATGTGCCGATGGGATCTAGCCACGACATGTCTGTGCTTGGGGCGAAGGAACCATCGTCTGTATAGGGATAAGCAGAGGCAATGTCCTTTGGCCAGCAGACATGATCGCTTACCCAGCCGGAATGGACCCCAAGATTTTCCAACTGGCGTACGAAGTTGATCAGTGTTTCACGGTTCGTATCACGCCCTAGATGAGGCACGTGCACACCCCAGTCGATCTCGAATTGAGCCATTTGCTTCCCCAAACTGTTGCCGTTTCGTATTCGGTTGTTAACCGTTATTGTTGCATGACGCATTGAACGTGGCCATGGCAGTGGAAGTTGAAGTTGCAGATATTTGGGCGAATCCGCCGTGGGAAGAGGGTACCAAGAAGCACCGTCTTGGACTTCGCCCTATAAATGTGGATGATTGGCTGAAAAGTGATGTCGAGCTTCTTGCAAACAAATGTCACCTGCTAAAAATCCGCTATCACGACGTGGTGCGACAAGACCCGCAACTTCAATCGCTCGACTACTCCCGCTGGGGACTACCCTGGTCTATCGACGGTGATCACCCTGACTGGATCGCGAACCTAGGTGCTGGCATTGCGGAGGATATCTGTCTTCTCGACCTTGCTGATCAGCAACGATTAATCGCCGGATGCGTTGCGGCACCAAGTTACTGGTCGTTAGAAGCAAAGCTTGGTTTGCCAATGTGGCAGATACATCAACCAGTTGAAGGTATGAATGCCAAGATTGGCGATAACGTGCGGAAGTTCTTAGCCAACATTCCGCTGCAGTCGCCTTTTTACCGAGATAACTGGTTTGTGCACGATGAGGGTAGCTACTTTCCGAAGGGTCCCGCTACTTTCGACGTTGCCGCAAGCAATTGGGTTATTCGTTCAGAGCAACAGGTATTGTATCGTCCCTCAGAATCGCATCTTTTGTTCACCATTAGGGTGGTATTCGCGCAGCTCAAAGATGCTGGCTTACACCCGCACGCACTGCCTGGACTTCGAGCCTCTCTTGAACTGATGGATGAGGATGAAATCATTCATTTTGGGGGTGTAGCAAAACACCGCCGCTTGGTCGAATATGTCCGCCAGCTTTAGGAGTCCCCTTACAATGAGAATTGCGATCGCCGGAATTTCCCACGAAACGAATACCTATTGTCAGGGCCAGACTCCCCTCAGCGCGTTCTATACCTATCGAGGTGAGCGCATTTTGGCTACCAGTGGTCAGCAATCAGACATGGGGGGGGCCGTAGATAAGTGTCAGGCGCTGGGTGTCGAGGCGGTGCCTCTCTTGTTTGCCAGCACCCAACCCTCAGGGGTCATTGAGCGATCGGCTTACGAGTCGCTGAAAGATGAAATACTCGCAGGCATTCAAGCGGAGTCTGAGCTAGACGGGTGTGTCCTGCTGCTCCATGGCGCAGGGGTTGTGGATGGCATTGAAGACTTAGAAGCAGACCTGTGTGCTGCTGTGCGAGCGCTGTTACCGGAAACACCAATTGCTGCCAGTTTTGACTTGCACGGTAACGTCAGTCAGGCCATGGCAGATAGCTTGAATGGTGTCTTTGCCTGCCGACACTACCCGCATATTGATTTGCATGAATGTGCTGCCGATGCGGTTCAATGTGTGTATGACATGGTGGGTAGCGGCGCGCGAAACTGTTGTGAGGTCATTCGTTTGCCGATGTTGCTACCGACCACTACAACATTCGAGGGCATTGGCGAGGAAATGTTAAACACGCTGCGCTCTCTTGAGGCAGAAGCCGGGTGCGTGAATCTAAGCTGGTTTCACGGCTTTCCCTATACTGACATTGGGCACATTGGCGCTTATGTCGTCGCCACTTTTGATGGTCAAGCCAATAATGTGCGTGAGTATGCGCGACGATTTGCCGATGAGCTGTGGACTCGGCGCGAAGAATTTGTGCCGTTGAGCTTGTCCGGTGCTGAAGCGGTCGCCGAGGCGCAAAGTGTCGACATCTATCCTGTAGTTATTCACGAAACATCGGACAACTGCGGAGCGGGCAGCCCAGGCGATGGGACGCATCTCTTACGTGCAATGCTTGAAGCAGGGCTTGGAGAAGAGGCGTGTTTTAGTTTCCTGGTGGATGCTGAGGTTGCGGAGGCCGCACATCGGGCAGGCGTGGGCAGTTCGTTGCAAGTTAGTTTGGGCGGCAAGACCGACGATATTCATGGCGAACCGTTAGTGCTAGATGCTTATGTTAAATCGTTGGCTGACGGTCGACTAGTAATGCAGGCAATGTTTAAAGGCGCGCCGCTGCACATTGGCAAAATGGCGAGGTTGGTGGTCGATGGCATGGACATTGTGGTTGCCAGTCGACGCAGCCAGACATTTGATCAAGAGCCATTTCTAGCCGTTGGAATTGATGTTATGAAATACAAATACGTGGCGCTTAAAAGCAGTAATCATTTTCGAGCAGGTTTTCAGTCGATTGCTAGTCGTATTATCACAGCAGATACACCGGGCTTGAGCACGCATCAGATCAGTGTGTTTCCTCGCCAGAACACGGCGAGGCCATTGTGGCCGTTGAACCCCGATACCAACTATCCAGAACCTGAGGAGTTAAGATGACAAAGCCCGTTTGTTTAGTGACCGGAGTTGGTCCCGGTACCGGCAGTGCCTGTGTGCGAAGATTTGCGAAAGACTATCGGGTCGCCATGATGGCGAGGAATGAGACTCGTCTTGGGGAGATAAGCGAGAGCGTTGAGGATGCCTTTGCCTTTCCCTGCGATGTCACCGATACAGAAGCATTGCATGGACAGATCGCGCGAATCCGAGCAGAGCTTGGCGATCCCGAAGTGTTGGTTCACAACGCGGTAGGAGGTGCATTCGGCACATTTTTGGAAATAGAACCTGAGGTTCTTGAACAGAACTTTCAGGTCAACACCATGGCGCTGCTGCATCTCGGTCGAGCCCTGGCGCCCAACATGATCGAGCGTGGGCGCGGTTCCATTATGATCACCGCCAACACAGCAGCCTATCGTGGCGTCGCTCATTTTGCGGGTTTTGCGCCCACCAAAGCTGCACAACGCATTCTTGCTGAAGCTATGGCGCGCGATCTTGGACCTAAAGGCGTGCATGTTGGCCTGATTGCCATCGATGCCGTCATTGATTTGGCGTGGACTAGGAAGCGGTATGCTGGCAAGGACGATGATTTCTTCTGCCAACCGGACGACATTGCCGAAGAGGTCTACCGATTGGCCCACCAACCTAAGAGTGCGTGGACATTTAGCTCGGTCATTCGCCCGTTCGGCGAAACCTGGTCGCTAAATAACTAACAGAAGAAGGAGGGTCAGGACCACGATCCTGACCCAGGGGTCTGACCCTAGGGTCAGACCCTGTCTATGTCTTACATTGTTGAGGGAAAAAAAAAGCCCGCATGAAGCGGGCTTTTTCGGTCGTCGGCGTTTAGATGTCGTGGTCTAGGACCAGCTTGTCGTCAATCTCCGCGTAGCGCTCGCCTTCGTACTTTCGTACTTCAGCGCGGCCAACAACCATGTGATGTACCTCATCGGGTCCATCTGCGAGTCGCAGGGTACGCTGTCCGGTGTACATGCGAGCTAGTGGTGTCCATTGAGACACACCCGTTGCACCATGGATTTGAATAGCCTGATCAATGATCTTGCAGATCTTCTCAGGCACCATGGCTTTAATGCCACTGACATAGATACGGGCTTCTTTGTTGCCCAAAACATCCATTGCTTTGGCCGCTTGCAGCACCATGAGTCGACAAGCGTCGATTTCGAGGCGAGCGCGAGAAACAAGCTCGATGTTCTTGCCAAGCTGGATGATGGGTCGACCAAACGCCGTACGTCCAGCGCCACGGCGAATCATCAGTTCTAGGGCTTTCTCACCAGCACCAATTGAACGCATGCAGTGGTGAATACGCCCAGGTCCTAAACGAACCTGAGAAATCTCGAAGCCACGGCCTTCACCGAGCAACATGTTTTCTTTAGGTACACGAACGTTGTCAAAAACAATGTGCATGTGGCCATGCGGCGCATCGTCATGACCAAACACCTGCATGCCCTCCAGGATTTTAACTCCGGGGGTGTCTATAGGCACAAGGATTTGCGATTGCTGCTTATGTGGCGCGGCATCGGGGCTAGTTTTTACCATGGTAATCATGATCTTACAGCGAGGATCTCCAGCGCCGGAGATGTAGTACTTCTCACCATTAATGACCCATTCGTCGCCGTCTAGAACCGCTGCGGTCGAAATGTTCTTTGCATCTGACGAGGGTAATGCGGGCTCGGTCATGGCAAATGCAGAACGAATTTCTCCGTTTAGCAGTGGCTCTAGCCACTCTTTTTTCTGCGCAGGCGTGCCAACTCGTTCAAGCACTTCCATGTTGCCGGTGTCGGGCGCTGAACAGTTTAATGTTTCAGATGCCAACGGGTACTTACCCAGCTCGTTTGCGATGAATGCGTAGTCGAGGTTCGACAGGCCTTCACCCGTGTCTGCGTCAGGCAAGAAAAAGTTCCACAAACCAGATTCTTTGGCTTTGGCTTTGGCGCCATCAAGAAGCTCAAGTTGACGTGGATCCCAGCTCCATCGGTCAGCCTTGCCTTCTTCGAGTGCGTAGAATTCTTCCGAAATTGGCGCGACGTTATCTTGGATGTGCTTTTTAACCGCATCCAGTAGTGGTTGAACTTTATCGGACATTGTCAGATCGAATAGATCTGGGTTTTCTAAGGCTGCTTCTGCCATTTTTCCCCCAAGTGGTAAATTCAATATTTTTGGTATCAGGACCAAGGATTCTAAACTGTTTCACGCAGGTTGGCACTAATCCCGTAGCTATCCCTTCAACTGGGAGCCTAACTTGGTACTTAGACTGCAACCTTTGCTGCTTGCTCTATGCGGGGATACGAAAGGCCAAGAAGGAGGCCCCGCAACAACATGAAGCAGTTCATAGAGAACCAAACAGCGTGATACTCGTAGCTGGGGAAAGTGAGCCAAAGCAGGAGCCCCCACAGCACAGCAGAGAACAACATCGCGTTGCGCATTTCTCTTATGTGGGTAGTGCCAATGAAGATGCCATCCAATAGGAATGCCCAAACACAAAAGATGGGTACGCTCGCCAACCAAGGCAGATATTCATAGGCGTACTGCCTGACTTCTTCCGCGACTGTGAACATGTCTACCAGATTGTGACCGAACAGAAAGAGCATGGCCGAAATAAGAAATGCCAGTCCTGCGGCCCACAGCGTGCTGTAAATGCATGCCGCGCGTAGGTTTTTCGGGTCTTTCGCGCCGTAGTAGTAACCGGCCAGAGTTTCCACCGTGTGGGCGAACCCGTCTAAGGCATAGGTCATTACAAAGAACAGCTGCATCAAAATAGCGTGCGCTGCTAAAGGAAGGGTGCCTAGACCGGTGGCGAGAATAGTACCCGCCAAGAAGGGCAGTTGGACGAAAAACGTTCGCAGAATAAGATTTGCGCTGACGTCGAGCAGCTGTGTGACTTTTGAGCGTTGCCAGAGATTTTGTAGCGGACTCTGTCGATACGGCGTTAGCGCATGCCACACGAAGGCGAAGCCGAACACCGCAGCCCCCCATTCACTTATAACGGTACCCAAGGCCACGCCGCGCACATCCATGTTGAAACCAAGCACCAACAATAGGTCGAGGGCGAGATTCGAGACGTTTAGACCCACCGATAGGTAAAGGGTCGCGCGCATCTTCTGCAGGCCAAACAATATGCCGAGCTCAACGATGTAGATGAGATACGCAGGCGCACCCCATATTCGAATTTGGTAATACTCCGCTGCGAGTCGCCCGACATCACCGGGTGGGTCGAACAGTAGAAACAAAAGTTGGGTTAGAGGTATTTGTAACAACACCATAGATAGACCTAACACTGCAGCGATAGCAGAAGCGCGAATGAATATGGCTACCAATTCGCCTTGATTAGATTCGCTGAGTGCGCCGAAAGCTTGAGCGGTGAGGCCGGTTGTGCCCATGCGCAAGAAGCCAAACAGCCAGTAGATAGCACTGAACATGGCGGCCCCTAGCGCCACAGATGCGATGAAAACGGGATCAGGCAGACGGCCCATGACCCAAACGTCGGCGGCGCCGACTAAGGGGACAGTGATGTTAGCGAGTATGACCGGCCAGGTTAGCCGCCATACCCTTTGGTTCCAGGTGGTAGGTTGCGTCGAGCCGGACTGGTTAGCCGCCACTTTGTGATTGCATCAACGGGTCTGTTGCTTCGGGCGGGGGTTGCTTGCGCAAGTATGCGCGAAAGCGAGCCAGGGCAAATAGGTAGTCTTCGACCATGACGTAGAGACAAGGTACCAGCAGCAATGTAATAAACGTTGCAAACAGAACGCCCCACGCGAGAGAGACTGCCATGGGTAAGAATGGCGCCGTCGCAGGTGTGCTGGTTGACATCAACGGTATCAAACCGACGAACGTTGTAACTGAGGTCAACATGATCGGCCGAAACCGAACAAGACAGGCATCAAGCACGGATTCGACGATGTGTTTGCCTTCGCGTTGTTGCCGGTTTGCATAGTCCACGAGTACCAATGAGGCATTAACGACCACGCCAGACAGCGCAACAATGCCCAGTGCAGAAAAGAACATGAGTTGGACATTCAAAACATAGTGGCCAACGATTGCGCCTACTGCCCCAAATGGGATAACGCTCATGATGACCAACGGTTGTAAATAGCTGCGTAATGGAATAGCCAGCAATCCGTAGATAACCACTAGAGAGAAAAGCGCGCCAACTAATAGGCCGCCTAACGCGGTGGCACGTTCTTCTTGTTCGCCACCCAGTGAAATATCGACATTTGGGAATGCTGTAATGAACTTAGGCACAAGTTCTGATCGAATATTGTTGGACACTTCTTCTGGCGAAACGGATCCTCGGTCGACGTCGGCACGGACAGTGACCGTACGTCTGCCATCGAGACGATTGATGCTCGAATAACCTCGGCTGACCTCGAATCGCGCAACGGAATAGAAAGGTACTTCGTTACCATCTGGCGTGCGGATGTACATGTCTTCCAAATTGCCAATAGACTTGCGTTCCGCTTCGGGGAACCTGACCATAACTTTGACGTCGTCCTGTCCACGTTGTACGCGCTGGGCTTCCGATCCGTAGAAAGCACCGCGAACTTGATTGGCTAGGTCGGCGAGTGTTAAGCCAAGATTGCGCGCCTCTGGTAACAGGCTAAGCTGAATTTCTTGCTTGCCCGATCTGAAGGAATCAGAAATGTCGAACAAGCCGTTGTACCGTGACATTTCTCCTTTCAAATATTCGGCCGCGCGCCTCAGTTCGTCGACGTCTTTACCTTGTAGCTGATACTCGATTGGGTCACCTGCAGAGAAGGAGTCTGAATCGAAGGAGAGTTTTACGGCGTCTGATATTGAGCCAACTTCATCACGCCAGCGATTGGCAATGATCTTACTACTCATGCCCGCGCGCTCTGCTATGGGGGCGAGGTCTATAACCACTTCGGCAATGTTACTGCGCCCAGACGACATAGGTCTGCCCGGACCGTTGCGGTCGACGTTTTGTCCGACGCTTGTGAATATGTTGCGTATGACAGGGGCGCTTACACCCATTTCCTCGACTAAATCGTCGTTCAGTGAGTATGCGGCCCGTTCCATTTTTTGAGCGGCTGCCATAGTAACTTCCGCAGAAATACCTTCAGGTAACTCTAGGCCTGCGTACACTCGGTCGCCTTCTATAGCCGGGAAGAAACCAAATACCACGCGTCCACTTGCGATCAGTGATATTGCGAGAATAAGAACGCCTAAGCCTACTGCTGAGGCCGCGTAACGCCAGCGCAAAACTTTTGCGACGAAGGGAAGGTAGATGTGCTCGGCGAGATTCTCCAACCATTTAGAAATGGCGCCTTGGAATTTGTTCCAGCCCTTAGATACTGCGGTGGTGGGTTCGTCCCGATTGCGATTCGCTAAGTGCGACGGCAGGATGAGCTGGGACTCGATAATCGAGCATATCAGCGCGAAAATAACCACCCAGCCAATGGGTGCGAAGAAGCCAGACATCCGTCCTTCGACCAATATGAGCGGTAAAAATGCAGCGATGGTAGTAAGGACACCGAATACGACAGGTACGGATACTTCCCATGTGCCATCTATGGCGGCGTTGAGCGGGGTTTTGCCCATTTGTTCGTGACCGTAAACACGTTCGCCTACGACGATGGCGTCATCGACCACAATACCGAGGACCAAAATGAATGCCATAACGGTCATGGTTGAGATGTTGATGTCGGTAAAGGGCAGTGCGCCAAGCGTACCTAACAATGCTACTGGGATGCCGATTGCAACCCACATCGCCAGCCTGAATTTTAGAAAGAGCGCGAGAATGACCAACACCAGTAGCAAGCCACCGCCGGCGTTCTGCAGAAGCACAGACATGCGTTCCTCAAGCTCGTCTGAAGTGTTGATCCACGTGTCCAAGGATATTTCTACAGGGGTTTTCGCCCTGAATTCCTTAACCAACTCTTGCACGTCTTCGGCGATCTGAATGAGGTCTTCGTCTCCGACTTGCGACACGTTAACGACTACGCCGCGTGCGCCATTGAATTGTGCAAGCAGGTCACCTTCTTGGAAATCATCGCGAATGTTGGCGACGTCGTTCAGGGTAATACGGGTGCCATCGGGTCGTGTCACTACAATGATATCTTCAAACTCTTCACCCCAATAAGCCTGGCCGGTGGTGCGGATCAATATCTCACCGTTGCGAGTCTTGATGGTGCCACCTGGCATGTCTAGCGAGCTTTGCCGTATGGCTTGGGATACTTGGTTTAAGGTGATGCCATAGCGACGAAGTTCCAATTCGGAGACTTCAATAGAAATTTCGTAGGGTCGTATATAGTCGACAGATGTTTGGGAAACATTCTCGAGCGCTGCTATATCGTCTCTAAGCTCACGGGCTACTTCTTTAAGGGTGCGTTCGTCTGTGTGTCCAGAGACGGCGATTTGAACAACACGTCGCGTGAATGACATTTTTGAAACGATGGGCTTTTCAGTTTCGACTGGGAAGCTGATGATGCCGTCGACCCGAGATTTAATTTCGTTTAGCACCTCTATATCGTTGGCGTCATCACTCAGTTCAGCGACTACGCTACAGACGCCTTCGGTTGCGATGCTGCGCAACTTGTCTATGCCTTCTAATCCTTCAATAGACTCTTCAACACGAACACAAACCGCCCGTTCAACTTCAACGGGTGCAGCCCCCAAATAGGGCACTTGTATTTGTACGACTTTGACATCGAAATTTGGAAATTCTTCTTGGTTGGTGGTGATGGCACCGAAGGCGCCCCCCAACAGGAGGAGAATCATTAACAGGTTTGCAGCGACAGGGTTATTCGCGAACCATCGAATAGCGGTATACATAACTTAACTCGCAGGTAGGCTTAGGCGCCGTCGGCAACCGGATTAACGACCATGCCGCCGATAGCGGTTTGGATAGGAGAGACACAGACGCGTTCACCGGCTTCAAGGCCAGACTTCACCAGAACGTTGTCTTGGTAGAGGCGTAGTGATTCGATAGACCTGAATTCGAGTTGATCGTTTGCGTCGACGATTAAGACTTGGTTGTTGTTTCTAAGCGCCGAGCGGGGCAGTACAACGATATTCTCTGCGGATAGACCTTCAATTTCAGCTTCAACAAACAGGCCAACGCTCAGAGGTTGGAGTGCATCTTGAGTGGGTACGCGAGCAACGAGGTGAACCATACGCGAACTGATATCAATTTCGGCCTCGGTTCGGACAATCTTGCCGTGCCAAACAAGTTGCTGGCCAGCATATTCAGTAGAAAGGGTAACGGTAGGTTGTAGCTCAGCCGGTAGTTCACCTCTGAGTGTTGGCGGCAAGTTCAAAAACGCTAATTGACGGTCTGCGATGGGCAGGCGAACTTCGACCAAGTCGCTGGCGTAGAGTGTAGCAATGGGTGAGCCGCGAGATATAAATTGTCCGATATCAACGTTTTCGTTGCGTACAAGCCCAGTAAAGGGTGCTCGGATTTCGGTTCGGTTCAAGTTTTGACTGGCTTGTTCGAAATTCACCTGGGCGTCTTGCATTGCGGCATCAGCGACCCGTAAAGCGCGTAAACCATTTTCTAATTGCGAGCGAGAAGTCAGCTTTCGCTCTGCAAGGCTCTTAAGGCGTTGGAATTCGAATTTAGCGTGCTGTTGCTCGGCTTGAGTTCTGTTTAAAGTCGCTTGCGCACGATCTTTAATGTTCTGGTAATCAACTTCATCGACTCGTGCCAGTAGCTCGCCTGCATCGAAATAGCCGCCAGCAACTAATTTAGGCGACATCCAAGTAATGCGGCCTGTCACTTCAGGGATCAGTTGGCTTTCGGTGGATGGCATTACCGAGCCTTGGGAGTGCACTTTAAGTTGCACAGCTTCCGGTGTGACCGTCTGGATTCGCACCGTGGTAGGAATCGGTGCGCGTGCCACAGGTTCTAGGTTCGGTGCCGTTGCCATGAGTGTCATGGCTCCGAAGACGAATACCACTACAATTGCTAGGGGAATGAATAGGGTGCGTATCATGATGTTGAAGACTCCTGAGCGATGGCGGCTTGTGCGTTCTGAAAGGCGCGCATCATTGTTTCTCTGTTCAAATTGGTTAGACCCACGAAGCTTGCTCTGAGCAAGTCGAGGTCTTTGTTTTCAATTGCTTGGTCCAGCTGGCGGGCGAAGGTTGCATAAGCGCTATAATTGTCTTCCGCGTACTTAGACAGTTCCGCAAGTTTTGGGAAGGCTTGATCCGTCAAAGATTTAGCGATCATCTGCAGCGGTAAATTGTTGCTGGAAATCATGATGGCGCGCATAAGCTCAAAGCGGGCTAATGTGTGAGTTTCTTCGTTTGTTGCCTCATCGAGCAACGGTTCAGTAAGGGCGCGAATATCGTCCAGTTCGTCTGCGCTCGCCGTCTCCAAGGTCAGTTCTGCGGCAATACTCATGAGACTGTTGAGAACCACAAGAATTTGGTCAACCAACACCATGTCAGGCAAGGTACCTTGGTCCAGAATATGCCCCAAAGCATCAAGATTTGCCTCGGTACGTTCTTTTACGCGAGCGCCACCCGGTTGAATTTCCGCAAACCCTAAGTACTCGAGCTTTTTCATCGCCTCACGCACACAACCACGATTAGCATCGAATCGTGTGGCTAGGTCGCGTTCAGAGGGCAGTCGATCATCTGGTTGATATCTTCCAGAAAGAACATCGTTAATTAAACTGCCAGCGATTTGGTCGTGTTTTCCCGCCATATCGGATTTTTCCGCGTCAGGTTGACGTCATAAAGTTAATTAGTGGTCATACCAATGTGGTCTGACCAATTTGGTCGGGGCAATTTACGTGAATATGGCCACTTATACAACAATTATGTTACCCACCGTAACAAACTGTGCGTTTGCTCACAGGAACTGTAAAGAGGGTCAGACCCTAGGGTCTGACCCTATATAGAGTTACAGAGGGATTATCGTCGGTCGAGGAGGTTGCCGGTGCGGAGTAGCTGGCTGACTTTTTTGCGGCGCTCGGTCGGGCGCGCTGACCAGTAGTCTTGTTCAAAGGTGGGTTGTTCACGGCGGAGAATGACACCCATGGCTGTTGGTCCATGCAAATTGACAAGCATCTGTGCGAGCACGGTATTGGTTTCGTCGTGAACCATCAGGTCGTCAATTCCCACTCCGTCTTCGCCAATAACTACAGATTCAAGCGCCAGAGTCTGCGTGTTCAATCGCAAACCCTTGTCTTGTTCTTTACCGTAGATGAGCGGTTTGCCGTGCTCGACATGAATTTGGGTTTCTGCTGCTGTTTTCTTGGCGACAACATCATCAAATACGTCTTTGTTGTAGACGATGCAGTTTTGCAAAATCTCTACGAAGGCTGTGCCTTGATGTTCTTTCGCAGAGTGGAATAGCGCCGGCATACCTTTTTGATCGATATCAATACCGCGGGCGAAATAAGTCGCACCTGCACCCAAGGCAAACTGCCCGGGAGATATGGGTCGTTCCACCGAACCAGACGGGCTGGTTGGGCTTTGTGTGCCTGGCCGCGAGGTCGGCGAGTACTGGCCTTTGGTCAGTCCGTAAATCTCGTTGTTGAACAGCAATATATTCAGATTAATGTTGCGACGAATGGCGTGCAGCAAGTGGTTGCCGCCAATGGACAAGCCATCGCCATCTCCGGTGACGACCCAAACATCTAATTCTGGGTTTGCCAGTTTCACACCTGTCGCGACTGCAGGCGCGCGGCCATGAATCGTGTGGAAACCGTAGGTGTTTACGTAGTAGGGCAGGCGTGAAGAGCAGCCAATGCCGGAAACGAATACTGTTTTGGCTGGGTCTGCGCCATCTTCTGCCAAACTCTTCTGAACCGCTTTGAGAATCGCGTAGTCACCACAACCCGGGCACCATCGTACTTCTTGGTCGGTTGCGTAATCTTTAAATGTGAGTGCATTCATGACTTATCCTGCGGAAGCGATGGGGGTGGATGCCAGTTCGACAATTTTTTCGGTAACTTCTGCGACTGTCAGAGGCTGACCGGTGACTTTGTTGAGCTGCACTAGCCGAGTGCCAAGTTTGTCTCGTAGCAAAGTGGCGAGTTGGCCTGTATTGAGTTCTGGTACCAACACGGTGTCGTAACCTTCTAACAAACTGGCTAAGTTTTTAGGTAAAGGGTGGATGTGGCGCAAGTGAATGTGGCCGACGTTTACGCCTGCGGCGAGCGCTGCTTTTACGGCTTGGTAAACCGTGCCGTAGGTTGAACCCCAAGCGACTACAGCTACGCCTTCGCTGGTACCCTGGTCTATTTCCTGGTCGGCAATGTAATCGGCGACTTTCTCTATTTTACCGGATCTAAGGTCGGTCATAGCTTGATGGTTGTCGGCGTCATATGAAATGTTGCCAGTATCTATGTCTTTTTCGATGCCGCCGACTCGATAGACATATCCTTCATCACCTGGTGAAGCCCAGACCCGGGCAAGGGTCGCAGGGTCACGTTCGAAAACGTTGCCCGCGGTACCGGCCAGTGGCTTGTGTGTTTCCAAAGCGGGATAGGCATCTATGTCCGGTATAGGCCAAAGCTCTGATGCGTTAGCGATATAACCGTCTGTAAGTAGAATAACGGGCGTCATGTGCCGAAGCGCAATACGCACCGCCTCAATTGCCGTATCGAAACAATCTGCCGGGGAGCGAGAAGCGACAACCGGAATCGGCGTGTCACCATTCCGACCGTATACGGCTTGGTAAAGGTCACTCTGCTCAGTTTTTGTGGGCATGCCGGTAGATGGCCCAGCCCTTTGCGAATTCACCACAACAAGTGGAAGTTCGGTGGCCACTGCCAAGCCGATAGCTTCAGTTTTAAGCGCGATTCCAGGACCACTCGACGAAGTGACGCCGAGTTTACCTGCGTAACTTGCACCAATCGCGGCGCAAACCGCAGCGATTTCGTCTTCCGCCTGAAACGTCGATACACCGGCATCTTCTAAGCCAACGAGATTGTGTAGGAGTGATGATGCCGGCGTAATAGGATAAGAGCAGAACATAAGCTCTGTATCGGCCAGTTCGCCTGCAGCAACCAAACCCAGAGCCAAACTTTCTGCCCCAGTTATGGTGCGATATTCCACAGAGTCGAGTGGCGCCTCAGGAATTTTTTCCTGAGTAAGAATGTGCGAAAGCTCGGCGGTTTCGCCGTAGGCGTGGCCTGCGTCGAGCGCGGTTAAGTTGGCATCGCGTACTTGTTCGTTTTTAGCAAATTTAGCCTTGATCCAAGTCTGGGTGGGTTCTCTGGGTTGATCGAACATCCAGAGAACGAGCCCCAGTGCCCAAAAGTTTTTGCAGCGCACGCTGTCTTTTTTGCCTAGGCCGTGAGGTTTTACGGCCTCAACTGTGAGACGGGAAATGTCGATGCGTACCACTTCATGGTTCGCAAGGGAGCCGTCGTCGAGTGGGTTAGTGGCAAGGTCGGCCCGTTTAAGGCGCTGCTCGGTGAAAGCGCCTTCGTCTACCAAAACCAATGAATGGGAGGCCAGATGAGAAAGGTTGACCACAAGTGCGGCGGGATTGAACGCGATGAGTACATCAGGTTCGTCGCCGGGGGTTGTGATTCGCTCGCCACCGAACTGAATTTGGAACGCAGAAACACCATAACGGGTGCCAGCTGGAGCGCGGATTTCTGCAGGAAAGTCAGGCATGGTCGCCAAATCGTGGCCCGACAACGCGGAGGCAACGGTGAATTGTTGACCCTGAAGTTGGATACCGTCGCCGGAATCACCAGCAAAGCGTACAACGTGCCTAGTTTTGATGGGTTGAGGGCTCAAACGAGACTGCCTAGTGTAAAGAGGCGCGCATTCTACCGAAAATGGCTCGAAAAGCGATATTTCTAGTTGGATCAGATACTTATAACGATATGGCAAGTCGTTGACAGGCTCTGCGAAGTGGGTAGAGTGCCGCGCTCGCTAAATCAATTATATAAGTGAGAAAGTAATGAAGACTGTTATGAGTACCGACGAGTACAGAATTTTCCAACGTCGCGATGGACGCTACGCTGTAGAAAGCGCGAGCCACAAAGCGATTAATGGTGACGACAAGGTAAAGATACTTTTGCAACACGACCTGGTTAAAGCGCCAGCGCCGAAAGAGCCAGAGCCTGAGCCCGTTGAAGAAGTAGCTGAAGTTGCTGCAGCTGACGAGGCTGTAGCAGAAGAGGCGCCAGCTGAGGAAGCAGCAGCCGAAGAAACACCAGCTGAGGAAGCAGCACCTGTAGAAGAAGCGCCAGCCGAGCCAGCCGCTGATGATTCCGCTGAGGAAGAACCTAAAGCTTAATTGTTTTAGATATAGGGTCAGACCCCCTTCTCTGAGTAAAGAGGGTCAGACCCTTGATCCTGACCCCCTACTCTGACCCCCAACTCTGACCCCAAAGTTCCCTCCTGACAGACTAGTGTCAGTAGATGTCGGTAGTAGCCCTTGCGCCTCAGGGTGGCTTGCATAGACTGTTCAATTAAACGCTACGTGGATGATGGCCGGTGCAAAACGTCTCTGAACTCAGGGTGGTTTCCAATTACGAACCCGCAGGTGACCAACCTGCTGCCATTGAGGCGCTGATTGGCGGCCTTGAAGACGGGCTCAGCCATCAAACTCTATTAGGCGTGACCGGTTCCGGCAAGACCTTTGCGGTAGCCAAGGTCATCGAAGCGGTGCAGCGTCCCACTATTGTTCTCGCGCCTAACAAAACGCTCGCTGCGCAGTTGTATGGTGAGTTTCGCGATTACTTTCCAAATAACTCCGTTGAATATTTCGTTTCCTACTACGACTACTACCAGCCTGAGGCGTATGTTCCGGCGTCCGATACCTATATCGAGAAAGACTCCTCAATAAACTCCCACATTGAGCAGATGCGACTTTCTGCAACAAAGGCGCTGCTCGAACGGCGCGACACAATAATTGTCGCTTCCGTCTCCGCGATTTACGGGTTAGGTGATCCTCAGGCCTATCTACAGATGGTTCTGCATCTCGACCGTGGTGACAAGTTAGAACAACGGTATTTACTACTGCGCCTCGCCGAGTTGCAATACACTCGCAACGACCAGGTATTTCAACGCGGTACCTATCGCGTGCGTGGCGATGTGATCGATATCTTTCCTGCGGAGTCGGAAAAAGACGCGATTCGCATAGAGTTGTTCGATGACGTGATCGAGGATTTGGCCGTGTTCGACCCGCTTACCGGTGAGGTGATCAAGCGAGTGCCTCGTTATACCGTCTTCCCCAAGACGCACTATGTGACGCCACGTGATCGCATGCTTAATGTCTTGGGTGTCATCAAAGATGAATTGCAAGACCGTCTGAAATACCTGACCGAACATAACAAGTTAGTGGAAGCACAGCGCTTAGAGCAACGCACACGATTCGATTTGGAAATGATCCAAGAGTTGGGTTATTGCCAGGGCATTGAGAATTACTCGCGCTACTTGTCAGGACGTGAGCCTGGTGAGGCGCCGCCTACGCTATTTGACTACTTACCGAAAGATGCATTGTTGGTGATCGATGAATCGCATGTCACGGTTCCACAAATTGGCGGCATGTATAAGGGCGACCGATCGCGAAAAGAAACATTGGTGGAGTTTGGTTTTCGCTTGCCTTCTGCGCTGGACAATCGACCTTTGCGCTTTGACGAGTGGGAACGGCTGGCACCGCAAATGCTTTTTGTCTCCGCCACGCCAGGAAAATATGAAAAGGAAATGGCGGGGCAGGTTGTTGAGCAGGTGGTGCGCCCCACCGGTTTAATCGATCCTCCTGTCATCATCCGTCCAGCATCGTCCCAGGTTGATGATCTGTTGGGTGAAATCCGCCAAGTAGTTAGCGGTGGCGAGCGCGTGCTGGTGACAACGTTGACCAAGCGTATGGCTGAGGATCTAACAGACTATCTAGATGAACACCAAGTGAGAGTGCGGTACCTGCACTCCGACATCGACACCGTAGAGCGAATGGAGATCATCCGAGATCTACGCTTGGGCGTGTTCGATGTGCTGGTGGGTATTAATCTGTTGCGGGAAGGGTTAGACATGCCGGAAGTCGCGTTGGTGGCCATACTCGATGCTGACAAAGAAGGTTTCTTGCGCTCTGAAGGGTCTTTGATTCAGACCATGGGTCGCGCGGCGCGTAATGTTAACGGCCGCGCAATTTTGTACGCCGATAAAATGACGGGTTCCATGGAGCGTGCCATTGGGGAAACCGATCGGCGCCGAGAAAAACAAGTTGCTCACAATGAAGCAAACGGTATAACGCCGGTGTCGGTGAAGAAATCGGTCACCGATGTCATGGAAGGCGCAAGAGTAATACCAGGGAAAGCCAAACGCTCCGGCCGCGGCAAGGGTGAGGCGCCTATCGAAATCCCAACCAATGCTAAGGCATTGGGCAAGCTCTTGGCGAAGCTAGAAAAGCAGATGCTGGACCATGCGCAGAATTTGGAATTCGAAGAAGCGGCGAAGGTTCGGGATCAGCTGGCAGAAGTTCGAGATGCTCAATTGAGGTCTTAGTTTCCGATTTTTTGATATTTAGGATTTTTTGGGATGCCATTCGGTCGAGGCTGACCTTTGTCTTTCTGGAACGCTTTGAATACATCCCTGTACGCTCCGTCGTGCGCGTCCTTGCGCACGACGGTCCCGAAAGACAAAGGTCAGCCTCGACCGAATGGCCTCTCACCACCCACCAAGATTCGATAGATGTATTTAGCTCTGACACTGGCTCAGCAACTGGTTAGCGCCGGCCGGTACCACCCACCCACAGTGTCCCCGGCGACGAAAGTAGTACGTTCGGATAGTCTTTCAGCGCTCGAAGCGCCATTCAGAGTTAGCTCTAGGTTAGTTTTTCAGGGCCGCCGCGCGCAGGGATGCGCGCGCCCGAGCGTACAAGGATGTATTAAAAGCGTCCCAGAAAAACTAACCTAGAGCTAACTCTGAATGGTGGCCCGATCACTAAAAAACCCACCCAAGTTGACTCCTACCGTCGCCGAAACTCCAACGGCATGTGTTTTATACCGCTGATAAAATTCGACTCTAACCACTGCGGTTTCTCTGCCAATTTGAAGTCGGTCATGCGATTGAGAATCTCATGGAACATACAGTCGATTTCAATGCGAGCAATGTGCTGTCCAAGACAAACATGGGTACCAGTGCCGAAAGCGATTTGCTCATTTGGAAATCGATTTAGGTCAAGTTCAGCCGGGTTTTCGAACCGTCGTTTGTCGTAATTAGCGGCACCAAAATAGCGTACCACTTTGTCGCCAGGGCGCAGTGTTTTGCCATGAAGTTCGACCTCGCGTTTGACGGTTCGACGGAAGTAGATGACCGGGGAGACCTTGCGTAGGAGCTCGTCACGTGCTGATGTGTCGAGTTCATCGTTTCTATGGCTCTGCCAGTCGTTGAGTGCTGTGGGGTTGTTAATTAACTCGTGCAAACCGCCAG
Organism: Limisphaerales bacterium; assembly: GCA_051270205.1. GTDB lineage: Bacteria > Pseudomonadota > Gammaproteobacteria > Pseudomonadales > Azotimanducaceae > UBA4421. The sequence goes on along the minus strand of JBNMMV010000026.1, from coordinate 471 downwards.
CCACTAAGTTGCGGGTTGTGTCGCCACCTGCATCGATGAGTAACATGAAGAACAACTGGAAGTCGATTTCGTCCAGGCGGCGGCCGTCTACTTCGGCGTGGATTATTTGACTCGCCAAGTCTTCTGTCGGTTTGGCCAGTTTGTCTCGATAAACCTGTTGTGCGTAGGCAAACATTTTGCCGACCGCCTCAGCTTGCGCGCCTTCTGGTAGGGCATCTGCCGAGGTATGGATGATCTCGGTGAGCTTATAGAGTTCCCGACCATCGCCTAACGGAATACCGGTGAGTTCGGCGATTACATAACTCGGCAACTCACCAGCAACTTCGGATACGAATTCGCATTCACCGCGATCAATTACTGTATCGAGAATATTTGCTGAGAGCTCAGCCACCCTTGGGCGAAGCTCAGCGGCAGGTCCGCGCGTGAATTCGCGGCTGATGATCTTGCGGAACTGAGTGTGTTGAGGTGGAT
>JBNMMV010000025.1:0-24029 GCA_051270205.1 Limisphaerales bacterium | reverse complement strand
GCGGCCAATCCAATACACCACGTCTTCGGTAAGGTTGCTGGTTGTAATGCCTCGAATGTCGTAGGCGCGGAAAATTGTCGGGTCTAATTCTAACCCCATATCTTGTGGACTCACTTCTTCACTGACCACTATCCCAAAATTGTCGTCGGATCCCGCTTTAGACACATCCAAAAAGCTCTCTCCTCTTACTTTTTCGTTATCAAGACCTGCGAGCAATGATGCTGGGTCATCCTCAATGTCTTTGACTGGAGCGGTTTCTTCGGGTTCGTGTTCTTTAGCGTAGGGCGTCAGTGCCTTAGCTACGTCCTGGAGTACCCCTAGGTTGAACCCGGTTAGGAGAACTGGGCGGCCACGCACAACTCGCGTCGCAAACTCATTCAGATTCTCAGCGTCTTCGCGAACCATGCGGGCGTAACGTGAAAAGCCTAGGAATATAGCTGCAAGAATAACAAGCAGAGCGACACCTGCAGGTAGGAAAAGTGCGCCGGAATAATCGGGTCCAGCTAGCGCATCGGTACCTGCCTTCAACGACAGAGTCCAATGTGGCGCAAAAAGCTGGGCCGTGGCCGCGGGGGTTTTCTCGGCGTCAGAACCCCACTGCATAACCGTGGTGCTAGGGGAGCCTTCAAACTTTTGGATAACTTCCAAAGTGCCCAGCGAGCTGTCGAAATGAGACAGGGGGCTGAGGAAAAACTGACTGTCGAAGACCACCAACAATACACCGGCAACTGTACCATTGGCTGTTACAGGTTGGGCGGCGTAGATTAAATTGCGCTGATTCAGGCTGACTTCTGGACCGACGAATTCTCGGGTTTCGGCTCTACGGATCAGATCAAGGGCGGCGAACGAAATAGGCACTTCTGCATTAAGATCTACTTCTGCGGCGCCTCTTTGAATGAGATTGGCTCTGACAATGTGCGGACTTAGCGCGGTTAGGTTTTCCAACAAGGCGCGATGGCTGCCAGAATCGTAGGTGGCCATGGCTTGGCTCGTTGCCGAGGCCTGGGCGATAGTGTTGACTTGGTCACGAAGCTCCGCGATGCGGCCGTTGACTAGCTGGGAGAATTGGCCCAATAATTTGTCGCGTTCTAGATCGGCATGCGCCTGTTGAGGCTGGGCGATGACCTGCCACCAGACGAGGGCGAAAGTCACCAGCAATCCCAGTGAGGCTAGCCCGAATACGAGACCTATGTTTACCCACAGACCGTCGCCACTCTGTGCCTTCTGCGTGGGCGAGTTCTTTTGCGCGCGCTTGCGTCTCTTATTCCCTGCCAATTTTTTAGTCCCTTTTCTCCGTACGGGCTATTTTGTCACACTCTTAGACTGAGCAGACACTAACTTGGTGGCAAAAATTTCGCCTATATTGTGTAGCAGATTGACCGCCAACTGCTTTTTGGGCTGCCGAGGGAATACGACTTCGCCGTGCTCGTGAATAAGCGTAGCGGCGTTGTGATCGCCATGAAAGCCAATATTTGGGTCAGAAACATCGTTGACCACAATTGCATCAAGCCCCTTCCTTTTCCGTTTCGCGCTTCCGTGGGCAAGTGCATCGTTAGTTTCAGCAGCGAAACCCACAACCAAGGGCTTATTAGCTAGGTTCGCAACGCTTGCGATGATGTCAGGGTTTTCGATCAAATTAATCTGAATTTGGGCGTCTTTTTCACCCGAACGTTTCATTTTTTGGTCCGCTACTTCGGCGGGCCGATAGTCGGCAACGGCCGCAACGCCAACGAAAATGTCCACGCCTGCCAAATTGTCATGCACAGCCTTGTACATATCAAGAGCGGTCACAACGTCAGTGCGTTGAATATGCGACGCACTTGCACCAACACCGGGTCCAGCAACCAAATGTACTGACGCGCCTGCTTCGCTGGCAGCTTGTGCTATGGCTAAGCCTTGTCGTCCTGAAGAATGATTGCTGATGAAACGAACTGGGTCTATCGCTTCCATGGTCGGCCCTGTCGTCACCATGATGGTTAAATTGGCCAAGTAAGGGGGTACGAAAAGCTGGCACAAATAGTTAGTGATTTCCTCTGGTTCGGTCATGCGGCCGAGGCCGACGTCGCCACAAGCCTGTTCGCCTGCGTCAGGACCAACAATCAAGTAGCCAATAGAATTCAACTCATCGAGATTGCGTTGTGTGGTTGGGTGGCTGAACATTTGTTGGTTCATGGCTGGTGCTAAGACAATCGGTGCTTGAGTAGCGAGACATAGCGTGCCCAGTAAGTCCGGAGCACGACCTTGAGCTAAGTGCGCAATGCAATTTGCGGTAGCCGGGGCGATAACAATGGCATCGGCCCATCGGGCGAGTTCAATATGGCCCATGGCGGCTTCCGCTGCTTCGTCCCAAAGACTTTGCCGAACGGGATGGCCACTGACAGCTTGTAATGAAAGAGGCGAAACGAAGCGATGGGCATTTTCGCTCAAGACAACCTGAACTTCTGCACCCGCAGCCGTTAAAGCACGCACAAGCATTGGCGCCTTATAGGCTGCGATGCCCGAGGTAATACCCAGCACAATGTGTTTGTTTTTAAGCATGCTATCTGCTGTCTCGGATGGCAATCGTCTGAAGAGGCGCAGGGTACAATGAAATGAAGCAAACAACATCCCTCAGACTTAAGGCTTGGCAACGTTGCGAACGGCCTCGAGAGCGGCTGTTAGACCAAGGTGCAAACCACCTTACTGCTGCAGAATTACTGGCTGTTTGTTTGGGCAGTGGATTGCCTGGCGAAGACGTCGTGGCCTTTGCGCGTCGTTTGTTGGTGCGCTTTGGTAGCTTAGATGGTTTGTTGCAGGCATCGGTGTACGAGCTTAGTGAAGTGCACGGATTGGGAGAGGCAAAAATTGCACTGTTAAAGGCGGTGTATGAATTGACCATGCGACATAGCGAAGACGCCATGAGAAACACCGCTCAAAGTATGACTGACGTAACCCGGGTCAGCCGTTATCTACAGCAGCGGCTGGGGCATGCCCGCAGCGAGGTGTTTGCCTGTATGTATCTTGATACGCGGTTTCGACTCATTGCCTATGAAACGCCTTTTCATGGCTCTGTGAATCGAGCTTACGTGTTTCCGAGAACCTTACTGCGAAGATCCCTGGAACTAAATGCCGCCGCGATCATTCTTGCCCACAATCACCCATCGGGTATAGCCGAGCCGAGCCAGGCTGATATTTCGCTGACCCGGGACCTGTGTGAGCTACTCGCAAAACTCGATGTTCGAGTCGTAGATCACGTCGTTATCGCGGCCAATCAAACGGTTTCAATGGCAAGTCGAGGATTACTGGGGTGATAGGAGAAACTTGCTACAAACGGCTAGCTCTGGTATAAACGCGCCTCTTTTTTCTCTGGGTTTCACAGAACATGTCTCAGGTTTGCCAAGTTACAGGTAAGCGGCCCATGGCGGGTAACAACGTCAGCCACGCTATGAACAAAACGCGTCGTCGTTTTTTGCCGAATCTTCACTACCATAGATTTTGGATTGAAAGCGAAAGCAGATACGTAAGATTGCGCGTCTCGACAAAGGGTATGCGCGTCATCGACAAGAAAGGTATTGATATTGTTCTTGCAGACATGCGTGCTGCTGGTCAAAAAATTTAAGGATCGGGGAAACTTATGCGAGAGAAGATAAAGCTGGTTTCTAGTGCAGGTACAGGGCACTACTACACCACCGACAAGAACAAGCGAACCATGCCGGATAAACTTGAAATCAAAAAGTATGATCCAGTTGTTCGCAAGCACGTCACTTATACCGAAGCTAAAATTAAGTAGCTAAAGTTCTGAGTCCATGCCTGAACTGCCAGAGGTAGAAACAACTCGGCGAGGCATTGCACCTTGGGTGGTGAGCAAAGTGCTCACCGACTTTGCGGTTCACAACGCATCCTTGCGCTGGCCGGTGCAGCTACCCTCTAGCCTCAAAGGTGTCCGCATCGACACGGTTCGGCGTCGTGGCAAGTACCTGCTCTTAATCTCCAAACTCGGCACCATTGTCATCCATCTCGGTATGTCAGGCAGTTTGCGCTGGGCTGAACCCGGACAGCCGCGACTGACCCACGACCATGTTGAACTTCACTTTGGGGACAAAGTGCTTCGGTTGAACGATCCTCGTCGTTTTGGTTGCGTGTTGTTTCATGCCAACAGCGAACCCACTGACCACCCCTTGCTGAGTCATCTCGGCGTGGAGCCGCTGGAAAATGAGTTCAATGGTTTCTACCTCTTTGAGCGCTCCCGCAAGCGCCGTGTCAGCATCAAGAATTTCATCATGGACAGCAAAGTGGTGGTGGGCGTCGGAAACATTTACGCCCAAGAGGCGCTTTTCGCTGCCGGTGTGCGACCGACAGTAGCCGCTGGCCGCGTTTCGCGTTTGGGCTTCGACTTGTTGGCGGATGCCATTCGAACCGTGTTAAGCCAAGCCGTCGCGAAGGGTGGTACGACGTTGAAAGACTTTGTGGGCTCCGATGGTAAGCCAGGTTACTTCCAGCAGTACCTCTACGTGTACGGACGCCAGGGCGACTCTTGTCGAGTCTGCGAGGCAACTTTGAAGTTTGTTTCTATAGCCCAACGAAGCACTGCTTACTGTCCGCAGTGCCAGTCAGCCAGCAAATTCCGAAGTCTCCGTCAAAGGCAAGCCTAACTAGCGCTCGCCTGTCCTGGAAAGACTCTTTTTAGGATTGTGGGATTACCTAAGGCACTTGCCCTGGCGTTAAACATTGCGCCTTTGGACCAAGCCGAACGGAGAAAAAAGACCTGGCGTCCTCGCCTGGGCTTGTTTTCGAAGTGCGGGTACCGCGGAGCGGCACAGGTCTGGCGCAATGTTTAACGCCAGGGCAAGTGCCGAATCGAATACCAATCACAAAAATTACCTGTTTTCGGGACAGGCAAGCGCTAGATTAAGGAGCGGACCACTGCGGGGTGAACGAACTTTGTTATGTCACCGCCGAGGGCTGCTATCTCCCTTACCAAGGTTGAGGAGATAAATGAGCAGTCTTTCGATGTAGGTAGAAAAACGTATTCGATTTCAGGATCGAGCGACTGGTTCATTTCAGCCATTTGAAATTCGTAGTCGAAATCGGTCACGGTGCGTAAACCGCGCAGTATGAATCGAGAATTCTTAGATTTGACGTACTCTACGAGCAGGTTATTAAAGCCATCTACTGAAACCCGGTCCCCGTATTCTGACAGGACCTCGGTGCACAGATCGATGCGATCCTTTAAATCAACTTTAGGATCTTTCTGCGCCGAAGTACCGATTGCCAGCACAACATGATCGAAGAGGCTTAACGCGCGCTCTACTAGATCGGTATGGCCATTTGTTATGGGGTTAAAAGACCCCGGATAGATCACCGTGTTCAAACTTCCCTTCCCTCTTCCTTCCCAGGAGGCGGATGTTAGCGGCGGGATGGTCGGCCTGCAAGAGCATTAGGTGTGGGTTATGCCACGGGGCTAAGTTCGACCAGGCTCGCCCAGGCATCACCGGTGCGCGTCAGCTTTTGCGAAGCCGCGGGTAAGGTGGTAGTTATATCTGTCAGCTGAGTCTCGGAGGCGGCTTCTAGGTAAATAAAGCCACGGCACAGATTGCGGGTAGTAATGAGTTGCACAGCTTCTTCAAGCAAGTTGGGTGAGGCAAATGGTGGGTCGACAAAAATCAGGTCAAAGATGGTATCGGTTCGTGCGAGGTAGCGCGGCGCATCAGTTTTAATGATCTGGCAGTCGTCGAGGGCGTCGAGCTCAGTGGCACAAGCCTGTAAGGTTGTGGTTGTGCGATGATTTTGATCAATAAACACACAGCTTGAGGCGCCCTGAGACAGGGCTTCGAAGCCTAATACACCAGAGCCCGCGAACAGGTCTAAGCAACGAAAATCACGCAAATACGGACGCAACCAGTTAAACAGAGTTTCGCGAGTGCGACCCAGGGTAGGGCGTAAAGATGTATTTCCTGCAAAGCGGAGCTTCCGTCCTCTCCACTTACCACCGATAATACGGACCTCTTGGGCGCTTTTTTTGCCGGCCAATGTACAACACGAGTTAATTGAATGAAGGACACAATAAAGCGGTGAGCGAAGAAACAACAGACCCACAAGACAAAGGTGGCATGTGGGGAAAGCTACGGAATGGATTGGCAAAGACTAGGGCGCAACTTGCAGAAGGTGTGGGCAACCTGCTTTTGGGTGAGCGGGAAATCAACGAAGACGTTCTCGATGATCTGGAAACTGCTTTGCTACTGACGGATGTGGGCGTTGAAACCACACAAAGCATCATGGAAGAGTTGTCCGGCCGAGTGAGGCGTAAGGAGCTGAACGATACACAAGCCCTTCACGACGCTTTGAAAGGCCTGTTGGTGCAACGCCTAAAGCCCTTAGAAAAAGCGCTGACAATCACAGCCAAACCGCATGTGATTTTTTTCGTTGGGGTAAACGGTGTGGGCAAAACCACCAGCATTGGAAAACTGGCAAAGCAGCTGCAAGCTCAAGGTAAGTCAGTTTTGTTGGCTGCCGGAGACACTTTTCGTGCCGCAGCTGTTGAACAGCTGCAAGCCTGGGGCGAGCGCAATCAGGTGCAAGTCATTTCCCAGGGCCAAGGTGCGGACAGCGCATCTGTCGCCTATGATGCGGTTGAGGCTGCACAAGCTCGAAATGTAGATGTTCTGTTGATCGATACAGCGGGTCGTTTACAGGCACAAGAACAACTCATGGACGAATTAAAGAAAGTGCATCGTGTTGTTAAGCGGTTGGATGAGGATGCGCCTCACGATGTTATTCTGGTGCTGGATGGCGGCGTTGGGCAAAACGCCATTAGTCAGGTAAAACTCTTTGGGGAAGCGGTGGATGTGAGTGGCTTGATAGTCAGCAAGCTCGATGGCAGCGCCAAAGCAGGTGTTCTGTTTGCTGTAGCCGCGACACTTGATCGCACGATACCTGTGCACTACATCGGCGTTGGTGAAGGTGTGGATGACCTGCGTGAGTTTAGTGCCACAGAATTTGTTGAGGCTTTGCTCGCCGCAGACTAGCCATCATGAGCCAAATTTCATTCCAAAATGTGACAAAGCGCTTTGAAAATGGCCATGAAGCCTTGGCAGAAGTGAATGCAGATTTCAGCGAGGGGTCGATGACTTTTCTGACCGGGCATTCAGGTGCCGGTAAAAGTACTTTCTTGAAGCTATTGATCCGTGCCCAGCGACCATCGCGAGGGCGCATTCTTGTTAACGGTATTGATGTGGGGACGTTGAGTGAAAAACGACTGCCGCGGTATCGACAACACATTGGTGTTGTATTTCAAGACCATCATCTCTTAGCCACCCGAAATGTATTCGACAACGTGGCGATTCCTCTGCGCGTTGCAGGTATGGGCGAACGGGAAATCGCGCGTCGCGTCAGGGCTGTGTTAACCAGTGTTGAGCTGTTGGGTAAGGAAGGCCTTCAGCCACGGCATTTGTCTACTGGTGAGCAGCAGCGAGTGGGGATTGCCCGGGCAGTTGTCACCCGCCCCCGCATTCTTTTGGCCGATGAGCCCACCGGAAACTTAGACCCTGATTTGTCACGTCACATCATGGGACTGTTCGCGCGTTTCAACCAGGTGGGTACGACCGTGATCATTGTCACCCACGATGTGAGTTTAATAGGTGAGTACGAGGCACGGGTTCTGCATCTGGAAGAAGGCAGAATTGTCAGCGGTCAGACTCAAGCAGGGAGCGAATCGCTTGGCGAGGCCTAAAAATCCCTGGGGCGGGGGGCGCATGAATATTCTCGCGTGGTTACGCGATCACGCGCGCATAGCCAATGAGTCGCTACAATTTATCAGCGCACGATTAGGCACCAGTTTTCTAGTGTGGATGGTCGTAGGCATAGCACTGGCTCTCCCGGCGGGGCTCTGGATCTTGCAGGCGAACATGCAGGAAATGACCGCAGATTGGCAGGGTCGTCCGGGATTGAGTGTCTATTTCGATATTGGGGCGGAGGCGGAGGCGATGCAGACAGCGGCTGAGTTCCTTGAATCTCAATCGGTCATTGAAAGTGTCCAGACCACTTCTGCGAAAGCCGCTTTGGCGGAGTTTAAGGTATACAGCGGTCTAGACGACGCCTTGGATTTGTTAGAACAGAATCCACTGCCAGCCTCTATGCTAGCAAGGCTTTCGCGTAGCGTACGGACTACAGATGTAGACAGCATTGTCGAGGCGTTAACGCAGTTCGATGGTGTGCAGGAAGTAGTGGTAGAGAAAACCTGGCTCGAACGCCTGAATGACATTTCCGCCATTGTGTCTCGGCTCGGTGGCGTGCTGGCGGTGTTGTTTGGGGTTGGGGCAATTTTGGTAACCGCATCATCCGTGCGTTTGGCTATCGAAGGGCGACTTGATGAATTGAGGGTGCTCAAACTGGTGGGCGCCACCTCTGGTCAAATCAGGCGACCTTTCCTGTATTTTGGAGCCATCTACGGCTTCGGTGGAGCCGTTATCGCCGCTATGCTTATCGCGTTGACGGTGGAAGTGGTTGAGCCGCCATTGCGGTCACTGTTAGGCAGTTATCAGCAGGAGCTGAACTTGGCCGGAATTGACCCCACATTCTTAACTTCTTTGCTAGCCTTAGGCAGTGGACTGGGCATCATCGGAGCAATGCTGGCGGTGAGGCAGAGGTTGAACGATTTGGAGCTGTTTTAGTGTATAAATATTGTTATAAATCAATTGGTTAAAAAATAGGAAGTACGTCACTGAACCAAATAATTGATTAGCAGTCTATGTGATAGAGTGCTAATATTAGACTTTAAGTGTTACCGGAGGTATCACATGACGACTGACATCATGACAATGCCAAGCTTGGCACCAGGCCGCGACATTGACGCGTACCTAAATACCATCAGCGCCTTTCCGATTCTATCTGCTAAAGACGAGAAAGCTTTGGCTGAGCGTTTTTTCAATGATCAAGATTTAGAAGCCGCGCGCGAGCTGGTTTTGTGTCATTTACGTTTCGTTGCACATCTGGCGCGATCCTACCAAGGCTATGGGCTGCCTCAAGCAGACCTGATCCAAGAAGGTAACGTCGGTTTGATGAAAGCTGTGCGCCGATTTGACCCAAATGTTGGCGTGCGGCTGGTCTCTTTTGCTGTGCATTGGATAAAAGCTGAGATCCATGAATATGTTCTTAAGAACTGGCGCATCGTCAAAGTGGCAACCACTAAGGCGCAGCGCAAACTGTTCTTCAATTTGCGCAGCCGGAAAAAGCGCTTAGCCTGGTTGACGGCCAATGAAGCCCGAGCGATTGCTGATGACCTGGGCGTGACAACTGCTGAAGTTAATCGCATGGAAGGTCGTCTGTCTTCAAGCGATATGGCTTTTGATGGCTACGATAGCGATGAAGATGCCGCCACTGCGCCATCACAGTTTTTGGCAGCGCCTGCCAGTGATCCAGCGGACATAGTTGCTTCCCAAGATGTAGCAGAAGATCAAAGTAATCGGCTCGCACACGGTTTAGAAGACTTAGACGAGCGCAGTCGTACAATTCTGGAACGTCGTTGGCTGACTGATGATAAATCGACGTTACACGAACTTGCAGCCGAGTATGGCGTATCCGCTGAACGTATTCGTCAGTTGGAAAAAAACGCGATGAAAAAGCTTAAAAAGGTGCTCGTCGCCTAACGTCCCAGTATCCAAGGTTCAAGTATCCGAGGTTCAAGTATCCGAGGTTCAAGTATCACATTGATTTTCGCTGGTGCACTGTTAGGTGTCACCGGCGTTATTTTAGGGGCTTATGGTGCGCACGGCCTTAGTGCCAGTGAGAGCCAGGCAGACAGTTGGGCAGTTGCTGTTCAATATCAACTTATCCATAGTTTACTGATGCTCATCGTCGCACTTTGGCATCACTTCTTCCCTGTAAAAGCACTGCTCATATCTGGCTTGGCATTTGTCGCAGGGATCTTTTTGTTTAGCGGTAGTATCTACCTGCTGGTTTTAGGAGGCCCGAGCCTATTGGGTCCCGTCACCCCCATGGGCGGTGTGGTACTTATTTTTGGCTGGTTGTGCCTGGGTGTTGCTGGATACCAATGTCGAGAGGACTCGACGACAGCGTGAACGACCGCTACAACTACATTCGCAGAGGCGGGCGTATGACCAAAGGTCAGGCGCGTGCATATACCGCAGACCTTAATCGTTACCATACCTCCGTTGATGAGTGGAACAATGATGCTGCGTCTTCTCCAGTAGGAGCGGGCGTGGAAGTGGGCTTCGGCATGGGTCAGGGTTTACTTCATTGGGCACAGCAGACTCCAGACTGGCGCTTGCTCGGAATAGAGCTCTTTCGACCTGGGGTTGGTTCAGTGGCGGCGGCATTGGCTAAGCAAGGTATCGAAAACGTAGGTCTAATCGAAGAACCGGCACAGGAAGTGTTCGCAGCGCTGAGCAAACACAGCATTGATGAGGTGCGTATCTACTTTCCGGATCCTTGGCCGAAAAAGCGCCATGCTAAACGTCGACTGATTCAGCCGGAGTTTATCGCCCAAATTGCTCAAAGTTTAAAGCCGATTGGGTTGTTACGAATAGCCACCGATTGGGATCCCTATGCACAATGGATTCGTGAAGTGATGTCAGGTCAGGATCAATTGGCCTGCCAATTAGATCAGACAGTTGCTGCAGACGATCTCAGTACCATACCTCGCACCGAGCACACCAAGTTTGAAGCGCGTGGCCGTAAACTTGGCCACCAAATCCACGACCTAATCTACTGTGTATCAGATGATGCCGGTAAGAAAGATGAGACCACGGTATCTAAGTAGCGATAGCCCAACGGCGTAGTTGCGATTCGGTCCTCGCGCATGAGGGATTGTTCTACTAAGGACGACCAGATAGGTTGCAGGACGTCGATTGGAAGTCGTGTTGCCGATTTGAAAGTTTGCGTTGTCACCCCATCGGTTAAACGCAGCGCGTTGAGCATGAATTCAAACACCAAGTCCGCTTCGGTTACCCGCTGCAATATTGTTTTTGCAGGGTCTGCCTGGAATAGGCGCGGTTGGTGCGGTTTTTGTGTCCGAACAACCTCCTCGGCTAATGACTGTTTTCCGTGAGCACCTGCACCCACACCGGCATAATCTCCAAAGCGCCAGTAGTTCAGGTTGTGCCTACATTGGTGTCCGGTTTTGCTGAACGCAGACACCTCGTAGCGTCCGTAGCCGTGCGAGTCTAGCAGCGCTAGGCCTTGGGTTTCCATCGCTGCCAGATGGTCTTCTACCGGCAAAATGGGTGGACGTCTGGCGAATTCTGTTTTGGGTTCGAGCGTCAGCTGGTACCAAGAGATGTGTTCAGGGTCGAGCTCAATCGCTGTTCGCAGGTCTTCCAAACATTGATCAACTGTCTGGTTGGGTAAACCCCACATTAAATCGATGTTAATGTTTTCAAAGCCGCTGGCGCGCGCGTCTCTGAATGCGCGGTGGGTTTCAGAAGCGTTGTGAATTCTTCCCAAGGCCTTGAGCAGCGGGTTGTGGAAACTCTGTGCGCCGATAGATAAGCGGTTTATACCGGCATTCAGGTAGCCGTCGAAATTGGCGTGTTCGGTGGTACCTGGGTTTGCCTCCATTGTTATCTCGGCATCTTTTGATAACGACGGACGACCCAGAATATCGGCAAAATGATGCGCCTGAAAAAGACTGGGGGTGCCACCGCCGAAAAATACAGTAGAAAAGGTTTGATCCAAACTTTGTGATGCAAAGTCCTCTCCCAATGCCTCTACATAATGATCCAAGTCATGCTCAGCCTTGAGCGGGTGAGAATTGAAATCGCAGTAAGGGCACTTCTTTACGCACCAGGGAAGGTGTACGTACAGTCCTGGCTGGGAGAGCATAGTGCGTGGGGGCCCTAGTTACGCGCGAGATTGTGCGAGGGGGTTGGGGAGAGTCGTGATTGAAGCTGCGCGAGCAAACTACGACTTGCCTGGCTGCGGTGACTTAGCCGATTCTTTTCTTTCGAAGGCAGCTCTGCTGAAGCCGTGTCGCCGTTGCCTACTAGAAAATGCGGGTCATAGCCGAAGCCGTTCTCACCTCTGGGCTCGGGGCAGATGGTGCCATGCCAGGCGGCAGATGCCACTAACGGTGTTGGATCGTCTGCATATTCGAGAAAGGTCATAGCACAATAAAAATAAGCCGGCACCGGCTGAGCGAAAGCAGACAAAGCATGCAGTTCGCTTATCAGCTTACGGTTGTTGTCCTCATCGGTCGGTGGGTGTTCATGGCGATCTGCCGCGTAGCGTGCAGAGTAAATGCCTGGGTTGCCATTCAGGCTGGGAACGACCAAGCCGCTGTCGTCTGCGATTGCAGGTAGATTACTTTTTTGGCAAACGTAGCGCGCCTTTATAAGCGCGTTTTCTACAAAGGTAGTACCTGTCTCTTCGACGCTCGGGAAATCGAAATCGATTTGGCTCAAAAATGTAACGCCTAAAGGTGCAAACAAGTCCTGCATCTCCTTGAGCTTGCCCGTGTTGCGGCTAGCGAGGACGATTCTCACTGTGTTTCCCAGTAGAGTTTTTGTTGCCATTTAAGCTCGCCGGAGGTGCCGTCGGGAAAACTGAACTGGAAGCTAAGTCGATGATGTTCTTCGTCTGCGTGGCGAAGAACGGCGAGGTAGTAGACCGCCTCTCCTTCGGTAACCTGTCGAAAATTGAATTTCTGGCGTTGCTCAAGGAGATTTCTAGTGCTACCTGTTATCCGAACCGAGACAGGAACGTTGTTTGCATCGAGAACAGATATATTGATCAGCGATCGGTCGCGGCCTCTGACTAAGTCGTATTCATCGGCGATCTTGGCTTGCAAAAAGGTTGTTGGAATGACGATGTAGTGAACTTCGTATTGGCCGATTTGTTTTTTTTGCTCAGCATGTGCGGCTGAGACAAACCATGATAAACCGACTATGCCTAACGCGATGACTATGCGGCGGACCTTCACTGTCCCCGTCCCAACCGATAAAATGCGAAATTGCCAAGCCAATTCGGTGAAATTTTCAGATAGCTCGATTCATGATAACGGGCGTTTACAACGCGGCGTTCGATGACCTCTAAATTGAGGCTGGCGCACAGTGCCTCGAAGTCTTTAAAAGTACATAAATGGATGTTTGGGGTGTCGTACCAGCGATGAGGTATGTGCTTTGACACAGGCATGCGTCCGCGACTGAGAAGTTGTGCACGGCAGTGCCAGTGACCGAAATTTGGAAAAGTAACAATGCATTCTTCACCGATACGGAGCATCTGTTGCAGCATGAGATCGGGTGCCCGAACAGACTGAATCGTCTCGGTCATAACCACCATATCGAAGCTGTTGCTTGGGAAGTTCGACAAACCTTGATCCAGATTCTGCTCAATAACATTAACCCCCTTACTGATACACGTGGTGATGTTGCCAGGGTCCACGTCGAGCCCATAGCCGTTAACTTGTTTCTCGGCTTGCAGACTAGCCAATAGATCGCCTTCACCGCAACCAAGGTCTAGGACTCGAGCACCTGGATTAATGAGGTCTGCGATGAGCTTTAAATCTGCGCGCAAGGTCATTGACATATCTCATCGTGGAGGCGATCGAGGTAGGTGCTAAATACCGCGATATATCGATCGATGGGTAGTAAGAATGAATCGTGCCCATGTTCGGATTCGATGACAGCAGAGGCGACGTTTTTTCGGGCTGCAATGAGCGCGTCGATAATTTCCTGGGAACGGTCCTGTGAGAAACGCCAATCGCTGGTAAAGGACATCACCAGAAAGCGGCTGGTGGTATTGGCAAGCACCTCCTCTAGTGCGGCCGCCGCTTCTGTTGCGGGATCAAAATAGTCCAGTGCCTTGGTCATCAGTACGTAGGTGTCCGCATCAAATGTTTCGGAGAAACTTTTAGCCTGATGGTGAAGATAGCTTTCAACTTGGAATTCTACATCGGCGCCTTGATTGGGATCGCCCGATCGCAGTTCGCGGCCGAATTTTTCTCGCATGCCATCGTCTGAAAGATAGGTGACATGGCCAATCATACGAGCCAGCCCCAGACCTTGATCTGGATCGCTTAATATCGCTTGGCGCGCTATTTCGTTAAACGCAATGTTTTGGGCAGAAAGCTTGGCTGCAGCTGCGATGATAACAGCCGCATGAACGCGTTCTGGAAAGTCGATGGTCCATTGCAGCGCTTGCATGCCGCCAAGAGACCCACCGACGATGGCGGCGAATTTGCGAATACCCAAATGGTCGGCAAGAAGTGCCTGGCTTGCCACCCAATCTTTTACCACGATGCGAGGAAATTCGGCTCCATAAGCGAGCCCGGTCTCTTCATCTATTGAGCCTGGGCCAGTGCTGCCATGACAGCCGCCGAGATTGTTGAGGCTGACGACAAAGAATTTGTCGGTATTGATAGGTTTGCCCGGACCGATGCAAGCGTCCCACCATCCAGGCTTGCTGTCGTCGGCGTTGTGATAGCCGGCAGCGTGGTGATGGCCGGACAGCGCGTGGCATATGAGAACTGCGTTCGATGCTTGAGTGTTGAGCGTACCGTAGGTCTCGTAGACCAGCTCGAAATTAGGTAACGATTTGCCGCGGTGCAGGCTAAACGGTATTTCGTGACGAAATACTTGAGGCCGAACAATACCGACGGAATTTTGGGAAGCTGCACTCATAGTCGTTAGATGGAGCGCAACAAATTCTGCACAACGTAAATAGCGAGCAGTACCAGCATTGGCGTCAGGTCGAATGGGCCAAAAGGAGGGATGAGACGACGGATAGGTCCCATGACCGGGTCAAGCATGCTTTGTAAAAGCCCTAACGCAGGGTTGTAGTTGCCCGGTGCGATAAAGCTCGCGACGATCATGATGATAATGGCAAAAAAGAAAAACTGCGTGAGTTGATAGAGGCTCCAAACGGTACCCGAAATTAAGACGGGGAAAAGCGTGACCCCGGCGAATCCGTCTGGGTTGCCTATGACGAACCTCAAAACCACAAACAACATGCCAGTCAGCAGCGCGAAAACAAGAGAGGCGAGGTCAATTCTGCTGATGTGGGGTAAGACTTTGCGTAGCGGCCCGCAAACTTTGTCGCTTGCTTGAATTACAGCTTGGCTAATGGGGTTGAAGCGGTCGGCTTTGCTTGCTTGCAACAGGAATCTAAACCAGAACAACAAAGCCAACAGACTAAAGATGAACGTTAAAATGAGGTCGGCGGTACTTTGCATCAGGTCTTCCGTAATTTTAAGAGGCCGTTTTTTAAGAGGCCGTTAGTTATTCTGGGCTAAATTCGTTGGCTAATTCGATTGAGCGTTGTGCGGCCTTTGCCAAGGCTGCGTGGACAATTTGGGGGAGTTGTTTTTCAGCCATCACTTCGAGCGCCGCTTGAGTTGTACCCCCTGGCGATGTAACTTTTTTACGCAACGTTGCTGGGTCATCGTCGGTATTCAGGGCCATCTTCGAGGCACCGTAGGCGGTTTGCAACGTTAATTCGGTGGCTGTGGCTCGGTCTAACCCCAATTGAACGCCGGCATCGATCATCGCTTCCATTAGCTGGAAAAAGTACGCAGGTCCGCTACCGGAGACTGCTGTTACTGCATCAAGGTCGGTTTCCTTATTCACCCACAGCGTTTTACCGGCAGCGTTGAGAATATCTTGAGCGAGACTCCGTTGTAATTCGGAACAATGGTCGTTTGCGAAAAGTGCACTCATGCCTGCACCTAGCAGCGCTGGGGTATTCGGCATGCACCTGACTAGGGCTTGAGCTGAGTGGGTCCAAGTGCTCAGCGCCGATAAAGGGATACCGGCGGCAATAGAGATGAGTAGCTGGCTCGGTTTGAGCGCAAGTTGAGCGAAAACGCGCTCTGCAACTTGTGGCTTAACGGCGAGCACGATGACGTCAGCCTGAAAGACGGCTTGTTGGTTATCACTAGTCGTTGTAACAGGTAACGGTGCGAATTTGGCCAGCTGCTCCGTCATTGGATCAGCCACCGTTATGGCGTATTCGGCCTCAGTTTCACATAATCCGTTGATCAGGCTCATGGCCATGTTACCTGCACCGATGAAGGTGATGTTCGTCACTAACTAAATACTCCCCTGATAGACATTAACGGTAGACGTTCATGGTACACGCTGACGAGTCTATGTTGTGGTTGTCGATGTTCTTGGTCATGCTCTTGTTCATGCTCTGGGACCGAATAAAGCAGTACCGATGCGTACCATGGTACTGCCACTGGAGATTGCGTCGGCCAGGTCAGCTGACATCCCCATAGAGAGTGTATCCCATTGCGCGTTTGAGGCTTCCTTTGCAGCCAGTATCTGGCCAATTTCAAGCGCTAATTGTGCCACGGAAGCATAGCCTTCCCTAGGGTTTGTCGACGGATGAAGAATGGTCATGAGGCCTCGTAGTTTTAGATTCGGTAAAGTGTCTATTACTTCAACTAGGGCCTTCACCTCGCTAGGCGACACCCCACCCTTGTTTGGATCATCATCAACGTTGACCTGAATGAGTACGTTCAGTGCCGCCCTTAGTTTGTGATCGCTGTGATGAGGGCTGCGATGATCGCTGAGACGTCGGGCTACTTTCTCACGATCGACACAGTGTACCCAGTCGAAGGACTCGGCAATGGCTCGAGTCTTGTTGCTTTGAATACGTCCAATAAAGTGCCAATTGAGCGCCAGATGAGCCAGCGCTTCAATTTTCGGCAATGCCTCTTTCAGATAATTTTCACCAAAGTCTCGTATTCCCAACCCGTACGCACTGAAAAGTTCTGCGGTGGCCTGGGTTTTTGATGCAGCCACCAAAGTAACTTCCTTGCCTATGTTGGCTGTATTGATCGTTTCTTGTATGGCAAGAAGTTTGCGTTCATCCACAAGTCATAAAGTCCCACAATAAGTGTTAAGGGTTTCGCATCTCTGAGGGTACTAGTTGGGTTACTCTTAGCTCTCAGACTGAGTCATCATGCGTTCGATTATGTTGGATGCGCAAGTTAGGCGCTAGGACCAGTGAAGAAAGGACCAGTGATTAAAAGTCAGTTAAATGAAAAGGACCGCTCATGGATATAACTGAACTGTTGGCGTTTAGTGCCAAACAAGGTGCGTCGGATTTGCACCTTTCTGCAGGCCTGCCGCCAATGATTCGCGTCGATGGCGACGTCCGCCGCATCAACCTGCCGCCGCTTGAACATCAAGAAGTGCACGGTCTCATTTATGAGATTATGAATGACAAGCAAAGAAAAGATTTTGAAGAGTTTCTGGAAACAGACTTCTCGTTTGAGGTTCCTGGTGTAGCGCGTTTTCGTGTCAATGCATTCAATCAAAACCGCGGTGCTGGTGCGGTCTTTAGAACCATTCCTTCCAAAGTATTGACCATGGAAGATTTGGGTATGGGTCAGGTCTTTCGAGACGTATCCATGGTGCCACGAGGCCTAGTACTTGTTACGGGTCCCACCGGCTCGGGTAAGAGTACGACTCTTGCCGCGATGGTTGATTACATCAATGACAATCGCTACGACCACATCTTGACCATTGAAGACCCAATAGAATTTGTTCATGAGTCAAAAAAGTGTTTGGTCAATCAGCGCGAAGTACATCGCGACACCCACGGTTTTAACGAAGCTTTGCGTTCAGCACTCCGCGAAGACCCAGATATTATTCTGGTCGGCGAATTACGCGACCTAGAAACTATACGGCTCGCCTTAACCGCTGCGGAAACAGGCCACTTGGTATTCGGCACGTTACACACCACATCAGCCGCTAAGACCATTGACCGAATCATCGACGTTTTTCCAGCTGCCGAGAAAGACATGGTGCGATCCATGCTTTCGGAGTCGCTGAATGCGGTTGTCTCGCAAACCCTGTTGAAGAAAGTTAACGGCGGACGTGTTGCTGCCCATGAAATCATGATCGGTACTCCGGCGATTAGAAATCTAGTGCGGGAAGCCAAAGTGGCTCAAATGTACTCATCGATTCAAACAGGCGCGTCAGTCGGTATGCAGACGTTGGACCAGTGTCTGCTTGAGTTGGTTGAGAAAAGAACTATCTCGCGCGAAACTGCGCGCGAACAAGCCAAAGTGCCCGAGAATTTTTAGAACACGACGAAGAGGTCAAAATGGAATTCGATAAGCTTTTAAAGCTAATGGTAGAAAAGGGTGCTTCGGACCTGTTTATCACAGCAGGCAAACCGCCAACGGTGAAGGTCAACGGAAAGCTCTTTGCTGCCAGCAAAAGTGAGCTCTCACCTGAACAAGCCAAAGAGATGGTGTTTGGTGTAATGAACCCTGAGCAGCAGGCCGCGTTCAATGCGGAACATGAGTGTAATTTTGCAATCACCACAACTGGTTTGGGCCGTTTTCGGGTCAGCGCCTTCTTTCAAAGAAACCTAGTTGGCATGGTGCTGCGACGAATTGAAGTCAACATACCGCGAGTTGCTGATTTGGGTTTGCCACCGATCATCGAAGAACTTGCCATGACTAAGCGTGGCCTGATCATATTTGTCGGGGCAACCGGAACGGGTAAGTCGACATCGCTCGCTTCAATGATCGGACACCGCAATGAACATTCAAGCGGACACATCATTAGCATTGAGGACCCCATTGAATTTGTTCACCAACATCGCGGATGCATAGTGACCCAGCGTGAGGTGGGTGTAGATACCGACTCTTTTGAAATAGCGCTTAAAAACACGCTTCGGCAAGCGCCTGATGTGATCATGATTGGTGAGGTTAGAAGCCGAGAAACCATGGAATATGCGCTGACTTTTGCGGAAACAGGCCATCTTTGTCTTTGTACATTGCACGCCAATAACGCGAACCAAGCGCTTGACCGAATTATTCACTTTTTCCCTAGTGATAGGCATAACCAGATCTGGATGGACTTGTCCTTGAACCTGCGGGCGATGGTAGCCCAGCAGCTCATCCCTACGGTTGATGGACAAGGTCGTAGAGCAGCTATAGAGGTACTAGTGAACACGCCGCTGGCGTCGGATCATATTCGCAAAGGCGATGTACATCTGATCAAAGAGTTGATGACCAAATCCACCGAACAAGGGATGCAGACCTTTGACCAAGCCTTGTACAAACTCTACGCCCAAGGCGAGATTACTTATGATGCCGCGATATCAAGCGCAGACTCACCCAACGACCTGAGGCTTATGATCAAGCTCCGATCTGATGGCGATGCCAACCCAATGGAAGGGGTGGATCACCTAACTATCGAAGAGGATAGCGATACAACGTCTTCGTTTGGCCTTCGCTAGGTTAGGCACACAGTTACAACGTAGTTAACATCTGTCCCAATCGGGCTGGGTTGTGGTGTGTTATTCGACTCCGCATTTGGTCTGGCGTTAAACATTGCGCAAGGCCTGTCCAAAGAGCGCAATGTTTAACGCCAGACCAAATACCTTAGGCGGCTCCACAATCCAATCCCCGTCCTATTGCATGGACACTAGCAGTGTTGGGGGTTATCGACCGGGGTCTGACAACCAGCTCTCTAGAATGAGACAAGCGGCTAATTCGTGGTCGGTTTTCGCCTTCCCAGCTTGTTGTGCATATTCGAGCTGTTCTGCTGCGGCACGTGAGGATAGGCGTTCGTCGTGAAGGTGAACGGGCAGTCCAAATTGATGTTCTAACTTGGCGGCGAAAGCTCTTGCGTTGCTCGCCATCTCAGACTCGCTTCCGTCCATATTAAGTGGCAAACCAACCACAAGGGCGGCAGGTTTATGTGCTTCAATTAAGTCGCGAACTTCTCGCCAGTTTGGCTTGCCTGCAGGCTTCCCGCGCTCAGACTTGCGACATATAAGAGTCGCAATCCCTGTGGCGCTTGAGGTAATCGGTTGACCAACTGCGACACCAATATACTTGAGCCCGAAATCGTATGACATGACCAAGGACATCAGGCATTGCCTGGTTTGGAGATGAGGCGAAAGTCGAAACCCAGGAGGCCGCCTGCGGCTAACAATCGTTCTTCGGCTGGTGTCTCAAACAAAATCGAAGATTGTGCAGGCACAGTTAGCCACGCATGGTCTTTCAATTCCTGTTCTAGCTGACCCGCACCCCAACTGGCACATCCCAGCGCCACCAGAAAATTAGCGGGTGGTTTACCGTCAGCGATTGAGTTGAGCATATCTGTGGAGGTGGAGAGCGCCAGCGTAGGTGAAATTATTAAGTCGGGTTCCGGAAAGTTGGTATCTTGACTGTGAACAATAAACCCTTGATGTTGCGAAACTGGTCCGCCTTCAAAAACATGAGCTTCGTCGACTAAGAGGTCTGACTTAATGTTGAGTTCAGCGAAGAACACTCGAAGAGAAATGTCCGTGGGTCGATTGACAATAAGCCCTATGGCGCCGTCGATACCGTGTTCGCAAATTAGGATGACTGTTTGTGCAAAATAGTCATGGCTCAAACTTGGCATGGAGAGCAAGAAGTTATTTGTAAGGTTCAACAGCCGCTATCCTGCGCTGAGACGATTTCGAACCTTAGAGAATTGCCACCAGCGGGTAAACTCGAGGCGATCGTAGCCCTTGCGCATCTCAACGTTAAACGGTTGAAACGGTGCGGCTTGGCGAACAGTTGCCAGCGCGGCTTGGTCGAGCTGGCGGTGCCCGGATGAATTTAGTATGCGCACTTCCTCTAGTGACCCGTCGGATAAGATTGATACTAGAATCAGTACCTGGCCTTCGATTTTCCCTGCAGGGTAATTGATAGCGCCAATGCGTTCGCACTTTTGTCGCCACATATCCAAGTAACTGGCTTCAGATGCAGACCGTGTGGATGCGCTGTTAATACGTTTTGTACGTGGCATGCGAGCCAGTGCTTGTTGTTCTTGCGCGATACGCGCTTCAAGACTCGCGATTTCGTGAACAAGCTGCTCGCGATTGAACTCCGTAACGGGTGTCTCCCGTACTTCTACCGGCGTTTCGTTTTCTGTGGGCGCTTGCGTTGTACTTTCTGCGATGGTGGTTACGGTTTGTTGTTCTTCTTGAACAGATTGTTCTAGCTGCGGGTCGAGTTGAGAGAAGGTTTCGGCAAACTGGTTGTTGTGAAAATTGGCGTCCGCAGTTGTCGTCATCTCTTGAGCTTCGCTTTCTGTACCGCTGCCCAGCTGATTGGTTGCAGCAATAAAATCGGCTTCATCAGGTGCGACTAAATCACTGGTCAATGACAAAGTGACATCAATGCTGGTGCTCTCTTGGTAGTTGGCATCGCTCGAAAAACTGATGCCTAAGATAAATAGTGCATGCAGGGAAAGCGCAAGAAACAGTGCGAAGTTAAATCGATCTTTGGAGGTGACGGTCACGGCCATGTGCTGGTTCTTTCGCAATCCTGGTGCAATTTTAGGACTAATTTAGTTTAGACAAAACTTTGTCCATAAGTGTACCTGCGATGTCGAGTGAAAACTGTGTATCCAGTTCGCGAATACAGGTCGGGCAGGTGACGTTTACCTCCGTGAGATAGTCGCCGATAACGTCAATGCCGACAAAGAGTAAGCCTCGGGCTTTTAGCTCGGGTCCCAACTGTTCTGCTATCCACTGATCTCTGTCTGTTAGAGGACGACCTTCCCCGGTGCCACCGGCGGCTAGATTGCCTCGTGTCTCTCCTGCAGAGGGTACTCGGGCAAGGGCGTAAGGAACGGGTTCTCCGTCTATCAACAGTATGCGTTTGTCGCCGTCGACAATTTCTGGGAGATAGACTTGTCCCATAATTTGGTTTTGCTCGTCGTCGGTCAATGTCTCAAGTACGACGCTCAAATTTGGGTCGTCTTGCATGATTCTGAAAATCGACGCACCACCCATGCCATCCAATTTTTTGAAGACCACGTTCTTGTGCTTGGCATGAAATGCGCGCAACACATCATGGCGTCGGCTGACGACCAAATCCGGGCCGCACTGCGGAAACGCCGTGGCGAAAAATTTCTCGTTGCAATCGCGCAGGCTCTGCGGTTTGTTCACAACGAATGCGCCTTGTTCCTCTGCGCGCTCTAAGAGGTAGGTGGTGTAGACGAACTCCATATCAAATGGTGGGTCTTTGCGCATCATGATGACGTCGAAGTCCCCCAGTAGGTGGGTAGTTTCCTCTCCGAGAGAGTACCAATCATCACCGGCGATGGTGTGGTCCAGAGAATCTCGGAAGTCGGCCCGCAAATTCACGGTTCTCGCCATGCCGATGGCTTCATTGTTTAGCCATGCTAGATCCTCTTGGCGCATATAGTAGACCGACAAGTCTCTTTGCAGGCAGGCTCGGATCATCGCCAGGGTCGAGTCCTTCTTAATGGCTAAGCTTTCCATTGGATCCATTACAAATGCGATTTTAGTCATATTTTCTTAAGGCCTAGTTATGTAAGAGGTTGAATGCAGGTTGAACGGCTAAATTACCCATTGATAGGCAACCTAGGCAATAAAAATGAGAACAAACTCCCTTTCTGAGGGTGTAGTCCTATCCCGATAACCGGGACCGTGATACAAAGTTTGTTGAAATATAGAGAGATGTGCAACGCGTGTGTTAAAGGAGATCCTTTGACCGTGGACGCGAAAGGACAACAGCCCAGCAGTACAGTAATTGTACAGCTAATGGTACAACAGAAGAGGAGCTTCATTGCATGAATGAATCTAGCGTAAAGGTTCTGGTCATCGACGATTCGAAAACAATCCGTCGAAGCGCAGAAAACTTGCTTACAAAAGAAGGCTACGACGTCATCACCGCGACCGATGGCTTCGATGCGCTGGCTAAAATTGCCGATGCCCGTCCGGAGATTATTTTCGTAGACATTATGATGCCGCGACTTGATGGCTATCAAACTTGTGCACTGATCAAAAACAACAGTGAATTCAAGACCACGCCTGTTGTTATGCTGTCTTCCAAAGACGGCTTGTTCGACAAAGCGAAGGGCCGCATCGTCGGTTCGGATCAATATATAACCAAGCCGTTTAGCCGTGATGAGCTGCTTGGCACCATCAAAACGCTGGTGCACTAGAGGACTCACGCATGGCACGCATTCTGGTTGTAGATGATTCACCCACCGAGACCCATCACATGGTCAATGCACTTGCCCGTCAGGGGCATCAAGTGTTAACCGCAGCGACTGGCTCGGATGGTGTCAACATGGCAAGTGACGAACTACCTGATGTCATTCTTATGGATGTCGTAATGCCAGGCATAAACGGCTTTCAGGCAACACGACAAATTACCCGTAACGACATCACAAGTCATATCCCGGTTGTTATCGTGTCCTCGAAAGACCAAGACGCGGACAAAATCTGGGGAGAAAGGCAGGGCGCTTGCGGATACTTAACGAAGCCGATTGATGACCGAAAGCTCATCAATATGGTCAATGGTCTATTGGCGTAATTAAGAGATAAATATGGCCACAGATGCATTAAACATACTCTACGATATAAGGGCGACAACGTTTAAGAACGCTGCATCCCTGCCTTTAAAGGAAGAGGTTGTTACCCAGTGGCAAGGCTTAGGGTTCCTAGTGGGTGGGGTTCGCTTAGTCGCTAAACTTGGTGAAGTAGTAGAGCTCTTACAAGTTCCGCGTTTGACCACGTTGCCTGCAGTCAAACCTTGGGTGAAAGGCATAGCAAACATTAGAGGCCGATTGGTTCCCGTTATCGATCTGCATAATTTTTTAGGCTTAACCAGCACTCAACCTGTGAGCCAGTGGCGCATTCTCGTGGTTGAACATCAGGAACTGGTTGCTGGCCTAATCGTAGAACAGTCTATTGGCATGCAACATTTTGCCGAAGGCTCTTTTGAAGAGGGTGATGGGCAAGGTTTGGACGGCCTACAACCCTTTGTGAACGGTGCTTTCCGCCATGGTGGGCGGGTGTTCCATGAAATTGAATTGAAAGCGATATTGCGTGACGAACGATTTATCGACGTTGCTGCAGATAAAAGTAACTGAGTAGGAAAGGATATGAAATCAGGGAAGTTGTCTCCGTTATTGGTGCTCGCCTTAGCCTTAATGGCAGGAATTGTAGGTGGCATGGCGTATTTTGTGATGCTGGAAGGACTGACGGTACTGGAAAGTCCGCCGACCTTGCTCGCCTTAGGTGGTGTTATCGTTATGGCCGTAATTGGTCTGGTGATGGTGTCT
>JBNMMV010000024.1:0-24186 GCA_051270205.1 Limisphaerales bacterium | reverse complement strand
TTTATACATTGGCACCCCTTTCTTTGTGGGTCGATAATAATCGTGAGGTGATACCTATCGTAAAAGTAGCGCCGATATACCTGGCAGATGCTCAAGGTGTGTTCGACGAAGCGGCTTTAATGGCTGCGCCCAAGTTCAAGTACAAGCCCAAAATTTCGGAAGGCGAGGCAGTCACTGCGCACGGGATTCGCAACAAAGTGACGTTTGCACGAGCTGGCTAACCCTGGATAAGGAGTGTGCGTAAGTCGGTGATGGCGGAGTTGGCGCGTGAGATGTAAGAAGCCATCACTAAACTGTGGTTGGCCAACACGCCAAGTCCGTCGCCATTCAGCACCATGGGGCTCCAAACGGTGTCTTGGGTAGGCTCCAGTTCGCGGATGATCTGTTGCAAGCTCACCCGGGCGTTCTTTTTGTCCAGCACGTCACCAAAATCCTGTTCCAGAGCATGTAATAGGTGTAACAGCGCCCAGGTAAATCCGCGCGACTGATAGAAAACGTTGTCTAGTTCGAGCCATGCGGTTTTCACCATTTGCTCGCGAGGAGCTGCCGTTGCTTGAGTGGCTGCAGCATCACCGGCAAGATCAGTATTGAGTTGTCGTTTACCTACGCTTGCAGACAGTTGTTGGGAAATGCTGCCGAGGCGTGTCTCCATGGCCACCAGCCATTCGACTAAGTTATCTGCGCGAGCGTAGAACTGCGCATTGGTTTGGCCACTATCGGCTAAGCGTTCAGCGTAGGCTTCGAATAACTCCTGGCCGTTTGCGTAGCTGTCTTCGCTCGCCGGCAAAACCCAGGAGTCGTTATCGAAAAAGTACGGTCCTTCTGCCTGGCTGAGATCTGGGTCTTCAACCGACTGACTTTGGGAGCGTGAGAAATCTTTGCGATAGACGCGAGCGGTGTCGCGCAGCACCATTAATACACCGAATTCCCACTCCGGCATGTTGTCCATCCAAACGCCTGGAGGAAATAGATCGTTGCTTAAGTAGCCGCCGCGTTTGTTGAGCATGGTGTCGCTCATGCGAATAAAAGTAGCTGTGGTGATATAGCCGGTTACTAAATCATGGTTGTGTTGTTGGGCCACGGTCGCCGCATGTTCACGGACCGCAAATGTAGTTGGCTCGCTGTCCCACCACCATGTCAGTGCGATGCAAATGAGCAGATAAAGTGCGATCAACCCGAGTAGGCTTTTGGCGACAAGCGAGCTGGATCCGCCACTGTCGCTGTCCATATATATGGGGTCTTTTGATTGCCAAAACTTCAAATTCACAGGTATCTCCTAACAGCGCCTCAATTGAAGCAGAGTCGCTCAATGCTTGCAGGTAGTCGTACGCTCAATTGAGCACGCAATCGCGTTCCTTCCAGACCTTTACTTAGCATCTGGTAAATCCATCGCCCTTGGCCATCGTTTTTGGCAGATATCGTAAAACGACATTGGCGATCGCCATCGGTGGCGAAATCACCTAATGCGGTGGTTAACGCCTCGCTCTCGGCCGCCAATTCGGGCTGAGAGAGCTTCATTATTTGACGATCCGCTGACAGTATAAGTCGTATTTGCTCCGCAGATGGTTCTATCGAGGGGTGATTTGGTAAAATTATTCTAGCTCTGGCCAGCATAGACTTGGCGGAAGCGAACTGCCGTCGTTCTAAGGCTCGCATTGAAAGAGCAACGTAGTGTTCAACAATATGCTCGAGACCCCATTGTGCATCTTCTTGGAGCGGGTCAAGTGCTAAGATTCTTTGGTAAAAACTATAGGCTGAGTCCTGCTCCGGGTAGGTTAATTGATCTCTCTTTAAAGCATCCTCTGCCTGGTTTAGCCAAAGGTTGAGATCTGCTGGCCTAATGAGTGGCGCCAGTTCTACTGGTTCGGGCGCGATCGGGGTTTCTGGTATGGAGTTGGAAGGTGTTACACAGCCGCTTAACATCGCCACGCAAAAAAGACATGATAAAAACAAATAGCTTGACGGAAAAATGGGTGCATTGTGCGACATCTCAGCAAAAGCTCGACAATAATGGTATGTATAGCGGTTGGATATTGTATAGAACTTTTTGCGCTTCTGGTCGTCAATAATGAACATGAAATACTCTTTGAATAAACAATGGCTCCCGTCCTGTGCACTGTCACTTTGCAGGGCGCTTACATTAGCGATTACGTTGGTTGCAGGTTCGGCATACGCGGAAGAGCAAGAATTCAACTTTGAGACTGGTGGTGCTTTCCAGCAAGAAGATGATTTCTTACCGGTAGACGAAGCCTTTGTGCTCAGCGCTAATCTAGATGACGGTCGTGTATTACTTCGTTGGGACATGGCCGATGGCTACTACTTGTATAGGCATCAATTCGCCTTTAGCGCCAAGGATGCAGTTGGTTTTAGCTTAAGCGAAGCGCAGATACCCCAGGGTAAACAGAAGTTTGATGACTATTTTGGTGACGTCGAGGTCTACTACCATTCGGCGGAAGCTGAAATCCCCATCGTTTCGGCTGGTGCCAGTGCTACCACAGGACAGATCGTCGTGGCCTATCAGGGCTGCGCAGATGCAGGCCTGTGTTATGCGCCTGAGCGCAAGCGGTTTGACTACGACGGTTATACGCTGGTACCTGTCAGCAGTGGCGAGCCCAAGAGTTCCGCATTCTCATCAGCCGAACCCGCTTCGTCTGCGATTGAGAATTCTGGCGTTGTAATACCTGTAACTGAGGAGCAGGCGTTGGCGGGTATTCTGGCAGACGAAAACCTGCTGTATGCGCTCGCTTTGTTCTTTATTGCCGGTATTGGATTGGCATTCACACCTTGTGTTTTGCCCATGGTGCCTATTCTGTCGAGTATTATTGTCGGTGAGGGCGAAGGTATTTCGCAGCGTCGCGCATTTACCCTGTCGCTCGCTTATGTCTTAGGCATGGCAATTACTTACGCGTTAATCGGCACTTTAGTAGGTCTATTTGGTGCAACGCTGAATCTACAAGCCGCGTTGCAATCTGCGCCGGTGCTGATTTTCTTTGCTGGTGTGTTCGTTGTCCTGTCTTTCTCTATGTTTGGGTTTTACGAGCTGCAGTTGCCCCAAGCTTGGCAGAATAGGCTGAATCAGATGGGAAGTGAGCAGAAAGGTGGCAAGCATGTCTCTGTTTTTATCATGGGTTCGTTGTCATCGCTGGTGGTGTCTCCTTGTGTTTCGGCGCCGCTTGCCGGGGCCCTCATTTACATATCTACCAGCAATGATGCTGCACTGGGCGGTACTGCGCTGCTGGCGTTGGGCCTAGGCATGGGTATTCCGCTGCTAATTGTTGGGGCCAGTGGTGGAAAGTGGCTGCCGAAAGCCGGAGCCTGGATGGACAATGTCAAAGCAGTGTTCGGCGTGGGTCTGTTGGCGGTTGCAATCTGGCTCATCGAGCGTGTCGTCCCTGCCGAGATGACCCTGGCATTGTGGGCTGCATTGCTACTGGGAAGCGGTGTTTACTTGGGTGTTTTAGATTCCTCGCCGCGTTCAGGCTGGGGGCAGTTTACGAAATCACTAGGTGCCATAAGCTTCCTATGTGGCATTCTGCTACTCATAGGAGCGGCACTCGGTGCCCAAGACCCTCTAAAACCTCTGGCACCTTTGACTGCGGCGAGAGTGATGACAGGCGAGGGTGTTGGGAATAGGCTGCATGAAGAAAATGAGTTTATTGCTGTAAAAAGTATCGCCGATATAGAGGCAATTACAGCGCGTAGTGACAAACCCGTACTGCTTGATCTTTACGCAGATTGGTGTATTTCGTGCAAAGTTATGGAGCGCAACGTTTTCCCCGAGCCAGTGGTTGCCAAGCTGTTAGCGAAATTTACCTTGCTGAGGGCCGATGTGACGCTTAATGATGACACCGATCAGGCGTTGTTAAATAATTATGGTTTGTTCGGTCCGCCATCTTTTGTCTTTTTCGGCCAAGATGGCAGCGAGATAACCGAAGTTAGGCTTCAGGGCGAGCTTGAAGCTGAGCCATTTGCAGCCCATTTACAGGTTGTTTTGAATGTATGGGAAGCTCGTAAGATCGGCGAAATTGCTGGTAACTTCTAGTAAAATTCGATTAACTGGTGAAAATCACCCTCTATAGCTTGCTTTTTCTTCGAACTTCGTCCAAATTTCGCCGCTTCAATAAGAAACTGAGAACATCATGACCAAAATCCTGGTGCTAAACGGTCCTAACCTGAACTTACTAGGGACGCGTGAACCCGAAATCTATGGGCACGAAACCCTCGAAGACATCCTCACCAGTCTTGGAAACGAAGCCCCTGAAGGGGTCATAGTGACTGATCTTCAATCCAATGCGGAACACGAATTGGTTTCGGCCATTCATCAAGCGCGCGAGGATCAGGTTGATTTCATTATTATTAACCCTGGCGCATTTACGCATACTAGCGTTGCTTTGCGAGACGCCTTCTTAGGCGTCGAAATACCTTTTGTTGAAGTGCACTTGAGTAATGTCCACGCACGTGAGGAATTTCGCCAACATTCGTATTTGAGTGATATTGCTGTCGGCGTGATTTCTGGTTTTGGCGCCCAAGGGTATTCCTTCGGGTTGCAGGCCGCGTTGAATATTTTGGCAGTAGGGGATTAGGCATGGATCTAAGAAAAGTGAAAAAGTTGATCGAACTGGTTGAAGAGTCAGGCATCTCTGAACTGGAAGTCACCAGTGGCGATGAGTCGGTACGCATTGCAATGGGTGGTGCTCAAAACCAGCAGATGAGTGTGGCAACGGCCAGTCATGTGAGCGACAGCATGCCAACGACCAGTAGTCCCGGGCCAGCCGTCACTCTTGTTGAAATCAGAGCGCCAATGTCGGGTACTTTTTACCGAGCGCCAAGCCCCGAAGTCGAAGCTTACGTACAAATAGGTGACCGGGTCGCGATTGATGACGTTGTATGCATTATTGAAAGTATGAAAATGATGCACGAAATTCGCGCCCAGCAGAGTGGCACCGTAGCACGCATTGCTATCGAGAATGGGGTACCCATCACCGATGGAGATGTACTTATTACGTTGTCGTGAGTTGGCTTCAACTTGAGCTATCTACGACGTCCGACGAGGTAGATGCGCTCGAGGATCTGCTTATAGCTCAAGGCGCGGTTGCGCTTACTCTGCAAAGTGACAACGATGAACGTGTGCTCGAACCTCTGCCGGGTCAAACCCCCCTATGGAAAGTCATTCGATTACTTGCTCTGTTTGAACTGAGCGTCGATTTAGGATCTGTGCGTTCCGCGCTTAAGAACCTGTCAACGGACTTCGATGTACAGTTTATAGGGAGCGAAGACTGGCAACAGTATGCCAGGACATTTGCCATTACCCAGATTTTTGGCGGAAGGCTGCTTCTTCGGCCACCCTTGGACGAGGGCGAAAACCCCAACGATGATATCGCCACTCTGTACCTGGAGCCTGGGCTGGCCTTTGGTTCAGGCAGTCACCCGACCACACGGCTGTGTCTAGAGTGGTTGGCGAATAACGTTCAGCCTCACCAAAAGGTGCTGGATTTTGGCTGCGGTTCTGGCGTTCTGGCCATAGCAGCGGCTTTGTTAGGTTGCCAGGCAATGGGCGTAGATCATGATGAGCAGGCGATAGTAGCGACTCGCGATAATGCGACTGCAAACGGCCTGACGAAATCGGACCTTGATGTTTGCGATCTGAGTGGCTGGTACGAGCGAACAAACCACAATAAATATGATGTTGTAGTTGCTAATATTCTCGCGGAACCGTTAAAAGTGTTGGCTAATGAATTTCAGCGCGTGATAACTCCGGGTGGATCAATTGTGTTGTCGGGCATTCTCAGAGAACAGGCAAGTGAGGTAATGGCGGCCTACGAGCATACGACGTTTGAGTCTCCTGTTGAGCGAGGCGATTGGGTTTGTTTGCAGGGCGTTGTTCATGGTTGATGACCTTGAACCCCTCGTTACTCAATGTCCAAATTGCGACACTCGCTTCAGAGTTAACGAACAGCAATTGCAGGCCGCTCATGGCCAAGTGCGGTGCGGTGCTTGTCTAACGGTCTTTGAGGGAACCTCTTATCTCCTTGTTGATGGCGAGCTGATTGAGGGCGAGGGCGAAGACGTTGATGCTTTACTGTCTGAAATCCAGTCGGCGGAAGACAGCCTGGAGGCAGATGACGAAGAGGGTCTAGATAGCGCAGCAGCCCTAGAAGACTCGCCTATGATCACTGAATTACAAGAACGTTCAGAGGCCGGTGATGCTGAACTAGAAGCGCTTGAAGCTGCGTTAATGGCTGAGCTTAAAGGTGAACCAACTACCGGAAAAAGTATCGAAAAAAGTACCGAAAAAAGTGTTGAAGTAGATCTGCCCTCAGAGGATGTGCTACAGCGGGTAGCCCGCGAGCAACAAGACGAACCGATTTTCTCTCTAGTCGATGACCCCGACAGTGTAGAGCTGGTTGGCAAAGAAGAGAGCATAGACGAAGCGGGGATGGAGGAAGCGCCTTGGATGGCTGCGCACAAGACCCACGCAGTCGACACGGGGTTCGCAGATGGGTTCTATGATGATGAGCCTGTGCGCCGGTCTTGGATTACTTGGGCGTTCGTCGTGCTCGCCTTGTTTGCGTTGCCCGCGCAAGTGTTGTGGTACCAGTTTAGTACTTGGTCAAAGAACGACACCATGAGGCCGGTTTATGCGGAAATATGCAGTGTCTTAGGGTGTCAGCTACCGGTCATGCGAAATGTGGGGCTGATCACCGCCAAAAACTCGGTGTTAAGAAACCACCCCGATGTTGAAGAGGCCTTGATTTACGATGCGTTGTTGGTAAACCAAGCGACCTTTGACCAGCCTTATCCGTTGGTGGAGCTGACCTTGACTACAATTCAGGGGCATCTGGTTGCTACCCGTCGCTTTACACCAACAGAGTATCTAGCTGGGGAAGCTGCGACATCGCAGATGATGCCGGCGTTAACGCCCGTGCATATTTCACTTGCGCTCAAAGACCCAGGGGCGGCGCCTTTGAATTTTAAAGTACGGTTCTTACCGGCGGACTAGCTAGTTCTTGTCCAAAATAGTCAGAACTGGACTTACAACGGGTGAGTACGATTAAGCTGAATTTCTGGACAAGAACTAGCTAGGCGCTTTTTCATAAACCGAAATGTGCATATGTGACTTTGGAGTGAATGGGCCGCGCTGCCAATCTCCCCAGCGGTCTACTAAATTTAAACCGGCTAGGTTTGCCATAAGGTCTATTTCACTTGGCCAGGCGTAACGGTAAACGAAAGGTTTAATTGAGGTTCCTTCTGCAGATATTCGAATACGTTGGCATTCAACCAATTGTGATACGGGGTCGTGAGTGGCGGCTTCGATTCGTACGTCGTTGAAATTCACCTCGTCAGTCCGCAAGTATTGGTTATCGGTGAACACGGCTATGTCCGGTACGATGGTCTCGACTAGAAATCGGCCGCCACTATTCAGGGGTTGAGTGGCGTTCTGAAAACAGGCTACCTGAGCGGCCTGAGAGGTGAGGCGTCTATGCCGTCTACCAGAAAACCAAGCTTCGAAAGAGGTATTGCGATGCGCCCTGTGCCTATCGCTAACTCTAATACTCTATCGGTCCCGGCGAGTTCTGCGATGAGTGCTACGCATTGGTCGGTGGTCCCGGGGTTGTGTGCTCTACATCGTAATTTTCGGCGTTGAGTTCACCAAACGCTCGTATGTCGAATCTATCCATAGTCCTATGGCATTTTCTTATCTATAGAGATCGCGGTCATTTGCCTAGCTCAAGCTGTGGAATCGTATCGGTCGGATCGCACCAGCATGCGCCTTCAGACCGCTAGATATGCGCTGCCATGGGCTTTACGGCACTTCTGACAATGGCAGTGCACCAACGGGGCTTGGAATTGATCAACTTGATATTGAACTTGGCCGCAAAGACAGGATCCTTTCATACCGTGCTCCGTGATAGTTAGTTAGATCGATGTTGCTATGGAATGTGAATCCCAATCCTTCGTAAAGATGCCGTAGCTTTGTTCGGCTGCGTTGGCAGTCTAATCGCAACCTATCAATTTCAAGGCGTAATGCGAATTGTTCTGCGTAATTAATGATGAGTGAAGGGATTCCGAACCCGGCGTGGCTGCGTAGCACCGCAATTCGATGAACATAGAGTGCGTCGTTAGGGCTGCTCTCCGGCCAGTAGGTTGAGTCTGCAACATCCAGTTTAAAAACGGCTACTGTACCGGCTTTTAAGGACACCTGGTAATATCTGCCTGCTAACACGTCCTGCTCAATTGCTGCAGGGGTAACTTCGTTTGCTTGCCATAGTGAGTTGTTCCTCTCCGTCATCCAGGCGACAGCTTCGCTCAACACTTGGGAGGTTTGTTGTACTTGGTTTTGCGTTGTTGGCGCTATGGTGAAATTTTCAGAGAGTGGGCTCATTGATCTGTCATGCTTGCAACCGGGTTAAGGATACGATCCATATCGCGATGTTGGTAGCGGTTTGACTTGACCAGGATCAATGTTGAAATTCTTCAGAATGTTGTTGAGTCGGACCCAAAGCCCCCGCAATGCATCGATCTAGGAATACTATGTATGCAAGCGCAAGGAAAAATTACTTGCGTGCGCAACGAGACGCGAGTTCTACTGTGCGCCCGAAAACAATAGGTACTTTCAAATGCTTGGATATTCAACCATAGGCGTAAGCGATATGGCCCGTGCAACGGGTTTCTACGATGGATTATTGGCTGAAATTGGCGGCAAACAGTTATTTGGACAAGACCGTATTAAGTTTTATGGCACAGGCCCCGGTGCTGCGATGTTGGCCGTCTGTATTCCTTACGACGAGCAAGCTCAAAATCCAGGCAATGGCAACATGATTGCAATTTCTGGTGGCGATCGTGCTGGTGTTGATAAGCTCTACGCTAAAGCCATTGAGCTGGGTGCGACGGATGACGGCGAGCCTGGCGAGCGTGTGCCTGGTGTGTTTTATGGTGCATACGTACGCGACCTAGACGGTAACAAGCTTTGCTTCTTCGAAATGAACGCGTAAAAAAGCAACTCTACCTGGGCCGAAATTCAGCGTATCATGCGCGGCTTTTCCACTCGCTGTTTTGAGGCCCACTTGCCCATAATTCTGGGTAAACATACTTTGCAGAGCCAATATGCGTTAGCCCCAATGGCGGGGCTAACCGATGTACCTATGCGTACGTTGGCCTGGCGCTATGGCGCGGGCTATATGGTGAGCGAAATGGTTTCTAGCAAACCTGAGCTTTGGGAAACTGGTAAAAGCAGGTTGCGACGCGTACCCGTTCCAAATGCTAGGCCCATCGCTGTGCAGCTTGCGGGTACCGAGCCACATGTTTTGGCTGAAGCCGCCCGGCGCCACACTGGAGAGGGTGTAGAGGTCATCGACCTCAACTTTGGATGCCCTGCCAAAAAAGTTTGTCGTAAATCTGCGGGCTCTGCCTTGCTTGCTGATTTAGATCGCATCGCGCGTATCGTCGATGCAGTCACCAATTCGGTTGCTGTACCCGTCACTATGAAAACTCGTACCGGCCTTGAACCGGGTGACGAACTCGGATTGCTCGCGGCGCTTATCGGTGAGCAAGCAGGCGTTGCAATGATTGTCGTGCATGCCCGAAGTCGCGCTTGTCGATTCGTTGGTGACGTTGACTATGGGGCGGTGCGGAAGATCAAGGACGCCGTGCGCGTACCGGTGCTAGTGAATGGCGACATACATTCGGTGGCAAGCGCGCAGTATGCCCTTGGCCAAAGTGATGCAGACGGTGTGATGATTGGTCGTGGCGCGTTTGGCCGACCTTGGATCTTCGCAGAACTAAGTGGTCAAGGCGTGCCAAATAGGCATGAGTGTTGGGAGGTGATTGCTGAACACTTAACCTTAATGCATGAGTTCTATGGTGAGCTGGCGGGTGTCCGCATTGCGCGCAAACACATTCTTGCTTATGCCGAAAACATGGGATTTGCAACGACTGGATTTGCGGGTGCCGAACTCGCCCAGGTGGCTGATGCCGTTGGTCAACTGGATTGGTTACAACGTGCCAGGCAGAATGATTACGAAAGACAGCGAAAGGCTGCTTGAGCGATTAGAAAACAACAGGGGGAAAAGTGTCGGGTTTTAAGATTAGACGAGCGTTGATCAGTGTTTCAGACAAGGCGGGGATCACGGAGCTAGCAGCGCAGCTAGAAGCTTCTGGGGTTGAGTTGCTCTCCACCGGTGGGACCTTCCGCGTGATTCAAGAAGCAGGTATCAAGGTGACGGAAGTATCAGACTACACCGGATTCCCGGAGATGATGGACGGCCGGGTTAAGACCCTGCATCCAAAAGTGCACGGCGGTATTCTTGGGCGACGCAGTTTAGATGGCGATGTCATGGCCAAACACGGCATCGAGCCCATCGATTTGGTGGTAGTAAATCTATATCCGTTCGCCGCGACAATTGAGCGCGAAGATGTGACCGATGCGATTGCCATTGAGAACATCGATATCGGCGGACCTGCCATGCTCAGATCTTCTGCAAAAAATCACGCGGATGTTTTGGTGGTAACAGATCCCGCCGACTATATGAGTGTCGTAGATCAGTTGGACAGCATCGATTTAGCCATGCGCCGCGACTTCGCCGTTAAAGCGTTTCGCCACACGGCACAGTACGATGCCACCATCGCAGGCTACCTCGGCGCAGACG
Source organism: Limisphaerales bacterium (assembly GCA_051270205.1). GTDB lineage: Bacteria > Pseudomonadota > Gammaproteobacteria > Pseudomonadales > Azotimanducaceae > UBA4421. The sequence continues at coordinate 13,540 of JBNMMV010000024.1, read as the reverse complement.
ATCTATTGCCCGCCTCTTTGAGTTTGTCGTTTAATAAAGTGGATGAAATGCGTTATGGCGAAAATCCACACCAAAGAGCTGCATTTTATAAAGAAGTCGGCGTTCCACAAACAGGTGTCATCGCTAGTTATGAACAACTGCAGGGCAAGGCATTGTCATATAACAATATTGCAGACACCGATGCAGCATTAGAGTGCGTAAAAGTATTTGATGAACCAGCCTGTGTCATCGTTAAACACGCTAACCCTTGCGGCGTGGGTATTGGAAGGACCCTACAGGATGCTTATGATCGCGCTTTCGCGACAGATCCTACCTCGGCCTTTGGCGGCATTATCGCTTTCAACCGAGAGATTACGGGTGAGTTGTTGCAACCAATTCTAGAACAGCAGTTTGTTGAGGTTGTTATAGCGCCTTCTGTGGCGTCCAGTGCCATAGAGGTGGCCAAGCAGAAAAAGAATGTACGATTGTTGAGTTGCGGTGCGTTCACCGGCGCTGGCCGTGGATTGGAATTTAAGCGCGTGGGCGGTGGGTTGTTGGCTCAAAGTGCAGATGAATTGTGTTTGGACGAAGCAGGCCTCACTGTGGCCACTGAAGTACAGCCAACGCAGGAGCAAATGCGGGACTTAATGTTTGCTTGGAAAGTTGCCTGGTTTGTGAAATCAAATGCCATTGTTTATGCCAAAAACAACCAGACCGTAGGCGTTGGTGCAGGTCAGATGGCGCGCGTCACAAGTGCTATTATCGCCGGTATCAAAGCAAAAGATGCAGGCTTGGACGTTGCAGGTTCTGTGATGGCATCAGATGCGTTCTTTCCTTTTCGCGACAGTATTGATGCTGCTGCGAAAGAGGGGATTGGCGCCATTATTCAGCCTGGTGGATCGATGCGCGATTCGGAAGTGATCGACGCAGCGAATGAGCATAAAATACCTATGGTGCTAACGGGAATCCGACACTTTAGACACTAGATCGATGCAACTAAGGGTCAACTAAGGGTCAACTAAGGGTCAACTAAGGGTCAACTAAGGGTCAACTAAGAGGCAACTAAGAGGCAACTATGAAGGTAATGGTCATCGGCTCTGGCGGACGCGAACACGCGTTGGCATGGAAATTGGCGCAAAGCGAGCGGGTATCCGAGGTGCTGGTAGTGCCCGGCAATGCCGGTACTGCAGGTGAATCGGGCATGCGCAATGTAGACGTTGATGCCAGTGATTTCGACGCGCTTCTGCAGCTGGTCCAAGACGAAGATGTGCGTTTTACTATGGTGGGCCCCGAAGCGCCTTTGGTAGAAGGCATTGTTGATCGATTCACTGAGCAAGGGTTCCCTTGTTTTGGACCGAGTTCGGCGGCGGCTCAACTTGAAGGATCTAAGGCCTTTACAAAAGAGTTCCTCGCCCGCAATGACATTCCAAGCGGAGCCTATGAGACCTTCACAGATGTTGAAAAAGCCCGAGCCTATGTGTTGGCCCAAGGTGCGCCCATTGTCGTCAAGGCCGATGGCTTAGCCGCGGGCAAAGGCGTAGTGGTCGCCCAAACTGTCGAAGAGGCGGTGGCTGCAGTGGAAGATATGTTGTCAGGAAACGCTTTTGGCGAAGCGGGTGCTTGTGTCGTTGTTGAAGAATTTCTGGCCGGAGAAGAGGCATCGTTTATTTGCATCTGCGATGGCGAGCATGCAGTACCGTTTGCATCCTCTCAGGATCACAAGGCGGTCGAAGATGGTGACAAGGGGCCAAACACGGGTGGTATGGGGGCGTATTCACCAGCGCCGGTAGTCACTGAGCTCGTACATCAGAAGGTGATGACCCAAGTTATAGAGCCAACTTTAAGGGGCATGGCCCGTGACGGCGCGCCGTATACTGGTTTTCTGTATGCCGGGCTTATGATCTCTTCAGAGGGGGATCCCAAAGTCATCGAGTTCAACTGTCGATTTGGCGACCCAGAAGCCCAACCGATCATGATGCGTCTTGAATCTGACTTATTAGATGTTTGTGAAGCCGCCATTGCTGGAGAGCTGCAAGACTACAAACTCGACTTTGACCCAAGAGTAGCGTTAGGCGTAGTGATGGCCGCTGGCGGCTACCCTCTCAACTATGACAAGGGTGATGCGATTACGGGGCTTGAAAAAGACTTGCTTGATACCAAGGTCTTCCATGCGGGTACGACGCTAGACGACGATGGTGTTGTTGTGACCAATGGTGGCCGCGTTTTGTGTGTGGTTGGTTTAGGCAGTAATGTCAGTAACGCACAAGCTCGCGCTTATGAGCGCGTCGATCTTATTGGTTGGCGTGGCAGATATTTCCGCAAAGACATTGGCTATCGCGCTATAGAACGTTCGCCAAAGTCCTAAGAGCGCAGCTAGGGTTTACCGACATCCAATAGTCACTAAGGCGTCTATTTCGCCAATCGCGGTGATGGCATGGTGAGTACATGCTTATTGATCAGATCTCTCGGATACCCGAGTTTAGCCATATAGACCCAGCTGAACTCGTGGCACTTTCCCGGCGTGTTCGCATATTGTGTATTCCTCAACACAGGTGGCTGGTGCAGCGCGAAAAGAATCTTCAAACCTACTTCTACCTGCTAAAAGGAACAGTGCGTACCAATAGGCCTAACCGCCGCGTTAGGCATACCACCTTCGGAGCCTTAAACCACTTTTACCCAGGATGCGCTGGGGCTAGAACGGAGAGTGTCTGTCAGATCCTATTGGTCGATGCTGATCAGCGGGATTTTCTAATGAAGCAGGCATCAAACGAGGGTGAGTCAGCCCAAAGCGAGGCTTGGTTGGCTGAGTTTCTCAGCTCAAACATCATGCGCGAATTGTCCCCACTGCATTGGCGGGCGGTACTACGGTCCTTTGCGCGCAAAGAATTCGAGAAAAGTGAAAGCGTGATTCAGCAAGGTGAGCAGTCAGACTACTGTTTCGTCATAGAAAAAGGTCATGCCGCCGTGCATCGAGCCGGGCGTACGTTGGGTTACTTAAACCCAGGGGACTTTTTCGGCGAGGATTCGCTTCTCTTGAATGCTCAGCGAAATGCCCATGTAACGGCATTAGAAAATATGGTGGTGCACACCGTTTCGAAAGCAGATTTTGAACGTTGGATTGTTCACGCTCTGGTACAACCGGTGGCGGTGTGTGGCGCTGGTAAGCAACTGAGTCTCGACAAAGGTGTAATTGCTGGTACGCAATCTATTGATGTACTGCATATACGCGAGCAGATTGATGACTTAGACGTTAAGCCGACCTACTACATCGTCGGTGGGTGTAGTCGTGAACGTTATCTGGCCGCGTTTATTCTTATCCAGAAAGGCATTCGTGCGCATCCGCTCGAAAGTTAGGCCGGTACGGTGCGATCTTTCGCCCACTCGCGCAAGGAGTGAATGCTTTCCGCGCGCAAGACCGAGATTGGGTAAGTGCGTTCGAGTGCATCTTTTACATCGCGTTGGCAAATAACGCTGTCTCGTGCTGAAGCTAGATAACGGGCAGACACAATGGCCTCTTCAATTTCAGCTCCGGTGAAGTCTTTGGCGGTCTCCGCCAGTTCGTCCAAATCGAACTCTTCTGGATTGAGATCACGTTTAGCAAGATGAATGCGAAATATGTCTTGGCGAATAGAGGCATCGGGTAAATCAACAAAGAAGATCTCATCGAGGCGGCCTTTGCGCATCAGTTCAGGGGGTAATCCTGTTATGTCGTTGGATGTTGCTACAATGAAGACCGAGCTTTCATTCTCAGCCATCCAAGTCAGTAATGTTCCCAAAATTCGATGGGATGTGGCGTTGTCGCCTTGGCCTGTAGCCAAGCCCTTTTCGATCTCGTCCATCCACAGCACGCACGGCGACATTTGCTCTGCTTGGCGCAGCGAATTGCGCAAATTGCGTTCGGTCTCACCAAAAAATTTGTTATACAGTGCACCAAAGTCGAGTCTTAACAAGGGGATGGACCAAAACCCAGCTATTGCTTTTGCAGCGAGGCTTTTACCGCCGCCTTGTACCCCGAGCAAAAGGACACCTTTGGGACGATCTTCGGTTTGCTCGAGAAGGGCATCGCGGCGAATATTCAGCCACTGTTTGAGATTGGTTAAGCCTGCGACATTGGAGAACCGCTCCGTGTCGTATTCGAAATGAAGCACCCCCTCTGCATCCATGAGTTCAAATTTCAGCTTGTTGACGTCCGGAATGTCTGATTCGGTGATGGCGCCATCACTATAAATTGCGTGCCGAATTAGTACTTGGGCGTCCGCGTGAGAGACGCCGCGAAGGTTAGCAATTAGCTTTTTCAAAGTGCGGTTGTCAGTGCGAACTTTTTTGCCTTGATTTCGTTTTGCCCATTCCTGGGCTTGGGCACGAACCATGCCCATGAGTTCATCGTCACTGGGAAGCCGTAGATTAATATTGGCACACATCCTTCCTATTTCAGGAGGAACCTCCAGCTTATGGCTGACCAGTACAATAGTGTTCTGTGTTTTCTCGAAAGAGAGTGCAATGTCTTTAAGGAAGCGTACGTTTTTGGGTTCGTTGATAAGGTACGGGTGAAAGTCGCAGAGCACGTAGAGCCCCGGACCGGGTGTCTGGCTAATGTGCTGAAGCACAGCTTCGGGATCCGTGAGATCTATTTCGGTGTCGTTGGGGCGTTCACCGAAGCCGGACAATTTAAGACCTCGAGTAATGGTCCAATCGTAGAACGCCAATTGGCGGTGCATCGCGAAGCGCAGCAGTAGGTCAAGAACGCGTTGCTCGTCGTGTGATTCGATCCCGACAATGGGCACACCGGCGTCGAGCAGAACGTTGAGGTCTTTTGTATCAGCCATGGTGCTATTATGCACCAAGCCGTCGATTCAAGAATTTGAATGAGTCGATGTTAGTTGCAATTCGTTAGATCGCCGCTCTTTCGTCAAAAAAGATGTTTTGTAAAAAAGATGCTTCGAAAAAAGACAGAACCGAATATGACACAGTCCAATCTGCAATCTGACCCTCAGCGAGATCCAGTTGATCGACTGCTAATAGGCATCGATCAGGCTCTACGGACCTTAACAGGCCAATATCAAGCCAAACGCTCAAACCCAGCCGCTGAGACAACGGATGCGGTACTTTCTGAGGCTGAGCGCGCGCATGCCGCGGGTTTGATGCGGGTTAACCATGCCGGTGAGATATGCGCCCAGGCGCTGTACGAAGGGCAAGCGCTAACAGCGCGTTCGGATCAAGCGCGGCAGTCGCTGTTACAAGCGGCTGAAGAAGAACGCGACCATTTGGCATGGTGCCGTTCGCGACTTAGCGAACTGGATGCAAAACCAAGTGTTTTGGACCCTCTCTTTTTTGGTGCTTCCTTCGTCATGGGCGCTATAACCGGTTTAGCGGGCGATAAAATCTCCATGGGTTTCGTCGAGGCTACTGAGGATCAAGTGGTGCAGCATCTTGACGGACATCTGGATGACTTGCCCGAGGGGGACAAGCGCAGTCGGGCGATTCTCGAACAAATGCGCGCTGACGAAGCCAAACACGGTGCCCAAGCGCTCGATCAAGGTGGCGTAGAATTCCCGCCTTTGGCTAAAAATGCCATGACTGTGGTATCCCGCCTTATGACTGAGACCACCTATCGAAAATAGGTCGCTGGAAGAAAAATACAGAAGTTCACGACGCGGGTGTTATCTCGAAGCTGTGTGATACCTCCACTCCTGCCCTTTGCATCAATATAGACGCCGAGCAATATTTCTCAGATGTAAGGTGGATTGCTCGTTCAATACGTTTTTCATCTAGGTCTTCGCCCGACAGCAAAAAGTGAATGTGAATGGACTCGAATACCTGAGGCACTGTGTCGGCTCTTTGGGCTGTGATCTGCGTCACACATTGGGTCACTTTTTGACGCGCTTTGACCAGAATATTAACAACATCGAAAGAAGTGCACCCACCGACGCCCATTAGCATCAGTTCCATCGGTCGCGAGCCCTTATTTTGCCCACCAGAATCTGGGGGGCCGTCTATCATTACAGTGTGACCGGAGTCCGCTTCAGCAGTGAAGTGGACATTGTTTACCCATTGTATTTCTGTGCGCATGGTTGATTTTTTCGTTTATAAATTTGTAAAGACGAGACATTTTCACGGAAAAACGTGCGAACTGCGACCGTTAAGGCAGTGAAAGAGTGCCGTTTGTCGACCACGTCTCGAAATAGTTCACATATACGACCTAGTATTCATTCCACGCAAACTGTTACGAAGGAGCGCAACAAAATGCTTGCAGCAAAAAGCAACAATCTAGGCCGACCGCTAACAGCGAAAGGCTTTCAAATGAACTTAAACGCAGAAGCTACTAATACGCATTTAGATGCATTTTTGGCCGCTGCACACCGCCGGAAGTACCCGGCAAAGAGCACCCTCATCTACGCTGGTGACAAGAGTGACTCTATCTACTACATTCTCAAGGGTTCCGTTACGGTTCTTGTTGAGGACGAGTCGGGACGTGAAATTATCGTTGCCTATTTGAACAAAGGCGACTTCTTCGGCGAAATGAATCTGTTTACGGAAGATACCCCTCGCTCTGCTTGGGTTAAAGCCAAGATCGAATGCGAAGTGGCTGAACTTTCTTACAACAAGTTCAAAGAGTTGGCCGAACGACATCCAGATTTACTGTACGCAGTGGGACGACAAATGGCAGACCGCCTGAATCGCACCACACAAAAAGTGAGCGATTTGGCATTCTTGGATGTCACTGGCCGCGTAGCACGGACGCTACTGGAACTCACGAAACAACCGGATGCAATGACCCATCCAGACGGCATGCAAATTAAGATTACCCGTCAGGAAATTGGTCGAATTGTGGGTTGTTCCAGGGAAATGGTTGGTCGAGTACTGAAGACCCTTGTTGACCAAGGATTGGTCTCTGTCAAAGGGAAGACAATGGTGGTCTACGGTACCCGCTAAATCTAAGGGAAGATCCACAAGGAAGTGAAACAGGGGCTCTCGTGAGCCCCTTTTTTTATTGATCTATTAAAAGACCATGCGGCCCAGGCTTTCTGCCACCAGTGCGGGTTTCTCTTGACCCTGCACCTCGACCACAATTTCGTTCATCGTCTCAATCATGCCGCCCTTAATTTCAGCGCGTTTAAGCGTGCTGGTTGCGCGTATATTGGCGCCAACTTTCACTGGTGAAGGGAAACGGATTTTGTCGAAGCCATAGTTAATAGAGAGCTTCTGACCCTCAAGCGGTTGGCTTGCAGTCACTTCTTTCCGCGGTAGGTGTCCCATCACAGCGATGGTTAGGTTGCCATGTGCAATGGGTGTTCCGAAGGGACCCTCCTTTGCTTTCTCTTCGTCCACGTGAATCCATTGATGATCCATACTGACATCGGCGTAGTCGTTGATTCGTTCCTGTGTGATCTCGAACCAGTCGGAAGGTGGGTTAGACAGCCCGATTTTGTCTTTTAGAATCGTTAAGGCGTTCGCCATATTGGTATCGTTGTCGCTCATGTAAACTCCGATTAGGCTGGAAATAGGTTAGTAAAACAGTCGCTGCAGTTCAGCTCCCGGATCAGCTGCGCGCATAAACGCTTCTCCAACCAGAAAACAATGGACTCCGTTTTTTTGCATCAATTTGACATCGTCGCGCGAGGCAATACCACTTTCTGTAACAACAGTGACTGGTTCAGGTATATCTGATAGTAAGTCGATTGTTGTGTCGAGGCTTGTTGTGAACGATTTTAGATCGCGATTGTTAATGCCAATAAGTGTCGGGTTGAGAGCTAAGGCCGCCTGTAATTCGTTTGTGTTGTGCACTTCAATGAGTACGTCTAAGCCGATGCCTTTGGCCGTTTGGTACAAGACTGTGAGCTGCATGATGTCGAGGGCTGCTGCGATCAGCAATATACAATCGGCCCCGAGCGCCGCTGATTCGAATATTTGATACTCATCGACAACGAAATCTTTGCGGATTACAGGCAGGTCGACACAGTTTCGTGCGTCCACTAAATATTGGTCACTGCCTTGGAAATAGCTGACATCTGTGAGAACAGACAGGCACGTAGCCCCGGCGTTTTGGTAGCTGCTGGCAATCGCTGTTGGGTTGAAGTCTTGCCGAATGACGCCTTTGCTAGGAGAGGCTTTCTTGATCTCGGCTATTACACCCGGCGAGCTGCTCGCGGCGCGTGCTTGTAAGGCTGCGACGAAGCCTCGGTAGTCGTTACGTGCTTCTGCTTTCACCCTGAGGTCGTGGGCACTCACCGTGCTTTGGCGTTGTTCCACTTCCTCGCGTTTTGTGGCAACGATTTTATCTAGAATATCGCTCATTCTTCGCCCATCATTCTGCTGATTCGAACCAGTTCGGCCAGTCGCTCCGTGGCAAGGCCGGTAGCAATTGCGTCCTGAGCCATGGCGACGCCATTGTTCAAGCTTGTCGCGACGCCTGACACATAAATTGCTGCACCGGCATTGAGAGATACAATGTCAGCTGCCATTGAGTCGGCATCCTTCAGCGATGAGTTAATTAATCTGAGGCTATCCTCAGTTGATTGTGCGCATAGCTGGGCTGTTGCTGATGTGGTTTGCGCTGTTATGCCAAAGTCTTGCGGGTGAATTTCGTATTCGGAGATTTCGCCGTTGCGAAGCTCCACCACTTTCGTAACCGCGTCCAAGCGAATTTCGTCTAGTCCTTCACTATGTACGATCATGGCGTGTTGGGAGCCTAAGAGCTTTAGTACCTCGGCTATTTTCCTTTGCCATTCGATACCAAAGACACCGATGACTTGCCGTTGAGCGCCAGCTGGATTAGTCATAGGGCCAAGGACGTTCATCATGGTTCTAATGCCTATTTCCTGTCGCACCGGCCCGGCAAAACGCATTGCACTATGGTGTGCTTGAGCAAACATAAACCCGACACCAACCTCGTTGATACAGGTGGCTATCTGTTCGGGAGTAAGCGTGAGACTAACGCCTGCAGCTTCTAGAACATCGGCACTGCCTGAGAAACTGGTCATTTTGCGATTGCCGTGTTTAGCAACCTTGGCGCCGGCCGCGGCGGTAACGAATGCAGCGGCGGTAGAAATATTGAAGAGCTTGACGCCGCTTCCACCTGTACCACAAGTGTCCACTAAGTGAGGATCGTCGACTTCGACTTTTGTCGACAAAGCGCGCATGACTATCGCTGCGCCTGCAATTTCTTCCGGGGTTTCGCCTTTAACGCGGATGGCTGCGAGAAAGGCACCGATTTGTGCGGGCGAGGCTTCACCAGACATGATCAAATGAAACACGCTCTGGGTTTCTTCAGTGCTTAGATTACGCCTTTCTACCAGAGCGGCCAGTGCTTCTTGTATGTTCATTAATCCCCCAACTTACCAATCAACAATGTACATGATCTGCTAACTATCCGTTACCGATCGAGGAAGTTTTGCAACAACTGGTGGCCGTTGTCGGTCATTATAGATTCTGGGTGGAACTGCACGCCTTCGACATCCAGGGTGCGGTGTTTGAAGCCCATTATTTCGTGTCGTACGCCATCCTTTTCTGTCCAAGCTGTTGCTTCAAGACAGGCAGGCAGCGTTTCGGCACTGACCACCAGAGAGTGGTAGCGAGTGGCAGTAAAAGGGCTCGGTAACCCTGTAAAGACGCCCTCGCCTGTATGGAACATGGCAGATAGTTTGCCATGCATTACTTGTTCAGCCTGAACTACTTCGCCGCCGAATGCTTGGCCAATGGCTTGATGGCCGAGACAGACGCCTAGAATCGGAATTTTGCCGCTGAACTGTTCGACTACGCTCAAAGAAATTCCCGCCTCATTGGGCGTGCAAGGACCGGGGGAAATGACAATTTTTGTTGGCTTCTTGGCTTCGATTTCGGACACCGTTACTTCATCGTTGCGAACGACTTCCACATCGGCGCCGAGTTCAGCTAGGTATTGCACGATGTTATAGGTGAAAGAATCGTAATTATCGATCATGAGAATCATAGTGATGTGTCCAACTGTTCAAGTTTGCCGCGCATCCGACTCAATACAGCCTGGGTGTCGCGTAATTCCTTAAGAATGTCTTCCGAGGTGGGTGGGGAGCTTAGCTCAGCTAAGCGCTCGGCCTTTGCTTCATCGAGGTTGTTTATTACCACCGCAATAAACAAATTGACCACAACAAACGTGCCTAACACCACGAAGCTTACAAAATAGACCCACGCATAAGGTTCAACGGCCATTGCTGCGTACATAATGTCTGTCCAATCTTCGAGCGTGACTATGCGAAACAGACTAAGCAGGGCAATGCCTAGCGTGCGCCAGTGGGTCGGATCGATATCATGAAACAAATGAAATCCGGCTACGCCATAGACGTAAAAAATAATCGACATGAGTAACAGAACGTTGGCCATCGATGGAATCGAGCGCACCAGAGTTGCTACGATGAGTCGCAGTTCTGGCAATGTTGAAATGAGCCGTAGCACCCGTAGCAACCGTGCCAGGCGCGCCAATGTGGCTAATTGACCAGTGGCTGGGATCAGACTTAAGACAATGATTGTGAAGTCGAATAGGTTCCATCCGTCCTTGAAATAGCGATGAACGTGAGGTGCCTCAGCGACGATTTTGATGAATGCTTCAACGATAAATATGGCCAGGAAAATATCGTTAGCGAGCTCGAAGTAGGTGCCAAATGCAGCACGAAGGTCGGCGGAAGTATCCAAGCCGATCACCGCCGCGTTCAGCACAATAATCATCGTTATGGCATGGTTAAACCACGCACTTTGGGAAATTTTAGTTGCCCAGACCACGTCAAATCCTCAACAGTCTTAGTTAATCGTCTTCAAATTCTCGGAATTGGTTTTCCGCCAAGGCTGCTGCGCGAAAAATTGCACGGCCCTTGTTCATGCTTTCTTTCCACTCGAGTTTTGGTACAGAATCGGCAACGATGCCGCCGCCAGCTTGAATATAGAGTTGGCCGTCTTTGATCACAGCTGTACGAATGGCAATCGCGGTATCCATGTTGCCGTTCCAGGCTAAGTAGCCGACTGCACCGCCGTATATTCCTCGTTTTACGGGCTCTAGCTCATCGATTATTTGCATTGCTCGGACTTTCGGTGCGCCAGAAAGTGTGCCAACAGGAAGGGTCGCTCGCAAAAGGTCCATGGCCGTTTTACCCGGTTTGATCTGTCCTTCGACATTGGAAGAAATGTGCATTACGTGGCTGTAACGTTCGATTACAAACTGCTCTGTAACTTTGACACTGCCTGTTTCTGCGACGCGGCCAACGTCGTTGCGGCCAAGATCAATAAGCATGAGGTGTTCAGCAATCTCTTTCGGGTCGGCAAGCAGTTCTTCTTCCAATGCTCGGTCTTCTTCGTCATCGTGGCCGCGGCGGCGGGTTCCTGCCAACGGTCGGTTTGTAACCACGCCTGCTTCTAGTCGCGCCAAAATCTCTGGCGATGAGCTGACGATTTGAAATTCGTCCAAGTCCATAAAGTACATGTAGGGTGATGGGTTGAGACTTCTAAGCGCGCGGTATAGGTTTATTGAGGGCGAGTTAAAAGGAATTGACATGCGCTGGGCTAGCACGACCTGCATTACGTCACCCGTCTTCGTATAATCGCGGATGCGTTCGACCGCTGCCTTGAACTTATCTTCGCCAAATTCTGAAACAAAGTCCGACTCTTCGACGCGTTGATTGGCCTGTCCGGTAGCAACGTTAGGTAACACCCGTGAGAGTTTCTGCACCCAACTTTGAAGCTTTTCTTCAGTGATTTGCTTGATGTTGGGAATTTCGGGGTCGATCAAGCTGATCAAATGCATGCGACCTTTGACGTTGTCAAAGACCACCACATCTTCACTGACCATCAGAAGAATGTCCGGGGTATTCAATGTGTCAGGTGGCGTACTTTCTCGCAGTTTTTTCTCTACGTAGCGAACGGTATCGTATCCAAAGTAGCCTACCAACCCACCATAAAAGCGTGGCAACTCTGGCAGTTCGGCCACTTGGTAGCGCGCCTGGTAGTCTTCGATGAAGCTTAAGGGGTCGTCAGTTGTGACGCGTTCGACGACCTCTCCGTCAGTAATCACTTCTACTTGATCGCTGCGAACTTTCAAGATTGTTTTGGCAGGCAGGCCGATGATGGAGTAACGCCCCCATTTCTCTCCGCCTTGGGAGCTTTCTAACAAATAGGAATAGGGGCCGGCTGCGAGCTTCAGGTAAACAGAAAGAGGGGTGTCTAAGTCAGCGAGCGCTTCGTGAACAATCGGTGTACGAATGTAAGTGGGAGTAGTCATGTCAGGCCTAGATATGGTTTTAAGGGAAACAGCTGTAAAGGAGAAGTGCGCGCGCAGGCGCAGAAAGCGTTGTGACTAACGCCACGATCCGTTGAAAAGATACATCCGTATTTGTAAGACCATATTGACCATGGAAGGAGGTTAACACGCAGAAACGCAACGTGCGAGCCTCTCGATTAGCGGCTAGTATCGGAATTGGGGGATAGTATTGGGATGCATGGCACGGAAAAGCTAAGCCTACGGGCGTTGGCTCGGGAAGCGGGAGTTTCGCCAACCGCGCCCTATCGGCACTTTTCCTCGAAACAGTGTTTGTTGGCAGCCATAGCAACCCAAGGTTTTCACACGCTACGTGAACGCAGGCAAGCAAACGTTGACTGGCAACTTCCAGTTGAAGAACGCACGGTGGCCATGGCGTTGTCTTACGTCGATTTTGCCATAGAGAATCCCACCGCCTATAGATTGATGTTCGGCTCGGTGCTAGGTGATTTCTCAGAGTTTCAAATGCTTGAACAGGCGGTTACAGCAGCCTATGAGGACGTTGACAAATTGCTCACGGAGATCATCGAGCATCGTAGTTTAGATGCAGACAGCGGCCAACTTGGGGGTGTCGTCTGGTCCTTCCTACACGGTTTGTCGTCGTTGATTATCAATGATGTGCTGGAAGGCCAAGTAGACTCAAAACCGAAAAGGGCAGTGAGTGCGTTGAGGGCTGACTACGAGGCTGCGTTACGCCTCATGTTTGATCGACTTTTTGCAGTTCAACCCGATTAAGGGATATCGGCAAATAGATCGATGACACCGTCTACGTCCAATGTGGCGACGTCATCTCCATGATTGTAGCCATCACGTACACAGACAATGGCTGTACCTGCTGCTCGAGCTGCTGAAACATCCGTGATTGAATCTCCGACGAAGAGGGTGCTCTGCGGAGCAATGTCGAAGCGATCCAAACAATAGCGTACAGGTGCGGGGTCAGGTTTTGGGGTGGGTGTGGTGTCACCACAAACAATCAGATCGAAGTAACTCGTTAAGTTCAATGTATCTAAAATTTGGATGCTAAGCCGGGAGATTTTGTTCGTTACTACGGCGAGCTTTGCGCCGCGAGCACGAAGCCTTGCCAGTGTTTCCTCAACGGTGGGGTAAATGGTGCTTACGGCTGCGTGATGCTCGCTGTAGTAGTCTAAAAATGGTTGCAGCATGGTGTCCAATTGCGCCTCTATGTCACCGTCGAAACCTTGATGCTCTAGCGCTTGTTGAAGCAAAACGCGTCCGCCGTATCCAATCCAGTGACGCGTGTGAGATTCGGAAACGGGCTGAAAG
>JBNMMV010000023.1:0-24263 GCA_051270205.1 Limisphaerales bacterium | reverse complement strand
CATTTGACCTTTCCATCCACCTGCCAGTGTTTTTCCGTATTTAGTTCGAGGCGGTAGCCTGCCGTTGGCCGGGTCGATGATCAATGATGCCCGGCTACCCTCTGTTAAGAATTGCCCGCGGTCTGCCCAAGGTTCGTCGCCGACGAAATTTCCTACCGACTTGACGAAGTTAACCGCTCTTGCTTCAATTTGTGACTCAAATGAAACGGCTTCCTGGTCGTCAAAATGGTTGCGATCGCCCAGGGCCGATGGTTTTTCGAGTGGGGTTGCGGTTCGATAATCCCAAAAGCCTTCAAAATTTGGTAGTGATTCGGCCTGTAGACTCGTCACCGCAAGCAAGCACAAAACAAAAATTGGTAGTCGATGACCTCGCATTAACAATCCTGGAATGCACGGCCACCCAACATACATTCCTTTCGAATCTCTGTCAGGCAGTAAAACAGGATATGCACGTCTTGTGATAGAGTCTGTCTAGCATATGCACGTGGACTTTATATGGCTGAAACTACAACGACCACCGATGCAAAAGTAACGCACAGCCTTTGGGTGCGGATTTGTCACTGGATGCTAGCAACGGTTGTACTGACATTGTTTGTTACCGGTGTGTTTATCCTCGCTGTGCACCCACGACTCTATTGGGGGGAGGCAGGCAACGACATGATGCCTGCGCTCCTAGAGATACCCATTAGCAACAATCACCAACCCGAACTTTACGAACCAGCTGTTACTTTCGAACTCGCCAACAAGCCTTTCAGTGCGGCGAGGAACTACCCGATCTTCAATCAAAATGGTTGGGCGCGCAGCCTGCATTTCCTCACCGCGTGGGCATTGGTTTTGGTTGGTCTGTTGTATGTTGGCTACGGTTTGATAACAGGACACATACGCCATAGCTTGGTGCCTAAACTGAAGGAGTTGTCACCGATGACGCTGTGGCGAGATGCGTCTGCTCATTTACGAGATCAGCACGTCACAAGTGGTCCTCCGTATGGATATGTACAAAAAACCGTCTACAGCTTGGTGGTGTTAGTTGCGCTGCCACTGATGTTGGTGACGGGCATCAGCATGTCTCCGGCGGTGACCGCAACTTTTCCTTTTCTATTGGATATTTTCGGCGGATATCAGTCTGCCCGGACGCTACATTTTATTGCGTTTGCATTTTTGTTGATATTTTTCTTGGTGCACATACTGATGGTGGGTATAACGGGTTTTGGTAAGCAGCTACGCGCGATGACTTGGGGTAAGTAGGATGAATTGGGGTAAATAGGATGAAGAAAAAGACTAATCTAGAGCATCGAAGACGTTTTCTCACCGGCGCTGTTTCCGCGGCTGGTGTGATGTTAACCGGATGTTCAAAGAACGACCCACCTACCTATGGAAGCTTGTTGCGGTTTGGCGACAATCTGACCTACAACGCGCATCGGCTGTTGTTGGATCAGTATGCGTTGGCACGGGAATATGATTTAAGTGACTTGTCGCCCATGGTTGCAACGGGTTCGACCAACCCAGCGGATCCGGCAAAGTCGAGTTATCACCCGCAATATGGTCCGGTCTACGAGCGCCTGCTGGCGGATGAATTTTCTGGTTGGCAGCTGCGTGTTAGCGGCAGTGTGGCGAAGCCCTCGGTCTTTTCTATGAATGATCTAATGCGCCTACCAGCGAGAACCCAAATAACGCGCCACACCTGCGAGGAAGGGTGGTCGGCAATCGCGCAATGGACTGGTGTTCCACTGAGAAACTTACTCGAAGCCGTAGGTATTAACCCAACCGCGAAGTATGTGCAGTTTCATGCCTACGATGGTTGGGCTGATGGTATCGACATGGTTGATGCCTTGCACCCACAGACGATATTGGCCTATGGCATGAACGGTCGTACTTTACCGCTCAGCCACGGTGCGCCGTTGCGATTGCGGGTGGAAACGCAGATTGGCTATAAAAGCATGAAATATCTGCGAGAGATTGTCGTCAGTGACAGCTTCGACGACCACGGCGTATACGGCAATATTCAGAACGGTTGGTCTTGGTATGCGGGGATATAGATCGAATCACTTTGCTCAGTTTCACCGCTTGAAACTCTGACCGACAACGGTTACTTTAAACGACCGTTTGAAGTAGCAGTAACGTATGACGAGCGCCACCAGGGCTTTACGCGCTGATTCAAGACTGACCCAGAAGTGCATTATGCAAGCGGCCGTTCAGCTATTCGCTGAGAATGGTTTTAGTAGCGCGTCTGTCAGAGCGATTGCAGAAACCGCTGGAGTGAATGTGGCAGCGCTCAATTATCACTATGGCTCAAAAGCGAAGCTGTTTGAGGCGGCTTTTGAGCATTGCGCCGCCCCGATTAATACCCAACGCATACGCCAACTCGATGCTTTGGAGGCTCTGCCTGGCACGCCGACCGTTGAGATGATCGTGCGTGCTTTTGTTGACGTTGGGCTCACAGACCAAGGTGATGCGGCTTGGTCGCAGCTTATCGCACGCATCTTCGTTGAACCGAAAACCAAGTCTAAACCGCTACTTGAGCAGGTCTTTGGGCCTATTGTTAAGCGTTTTGTTGCAGCGCTCGAACGGACGCTTCCCGAAGTAGATGTCGCTGAGCTGGAATGGCGCTTTCATTTTGTAATCGGCTCGATGTTGCAACTTATTCGCTCTGACAGGCCGCTACGATATGCAGGCTCTCAGTCATCCAAACTACCCGCACAGCGTCAAATAGATGAGTTAGTGAAATTCGTCGCCGCCGGGCTGTGCCAAGAGAACTCGAACCAATGAAGAGAATGAAGTTATGAAACGCCTGCTCCCTCTGGTCGTACTATTGGCAGGCTTTGGCGTTGCTGCATTGCTGTTGCTATCAGGGCCGAGCGTGCAACCTAAGGCGCCTCAATCTGTTGCGCCATTGGTTCGCGTTTTGATTGCCGAACCTAAAACACAGCAGTTTTCGGTGCGTACTCACGGCAGCATTGTGCCGCGCACAGAGAGCGAGCTTATTCCCGAAGTTGATGGGCGGGTAATCGAGATGTCACCTCAATTGGTCTCCGGCGGCTTCTTCGCCAAGGGTGATCTCTTGCTGCGTATTGACCCGTTAGATTACGACGTTGCATTACAACAAGCACGCGCTGGGCTTGCACGGGCGCAAAGTGATTTGTCGAACGCGCGCAAGAACCACGTACGGCAGGAAGACTTGATCAGGCGTGGTGCGATTAGCGACGCGCAAAGAGATGATGCGTTGAATCGAGTAACCATTGCCGAAGCTACGCTGGATGAAGGCAGCGCTGTACTTTCCCGTGCTCGGCGCGATCGCGCCCGTACATCACTGGTCGCGCCTTATGATGGTCGAGTGCGTTCTGAGCGAGTAGATATAGGGCAGTTCGTTAAGCGGGGCACTGCAATCGGCGTAATCTATGCCGTAGATTTTGCCGAGGTACGGTTGCCGATCCATGACCAAGAGCTAGCGTACTTGGATCTACCGCTTAGCCAAGCGCCACAAAGTAATAAGGTGTTAGCAGCAGTGACGCTAACCGCAGAATTTGCTGGTTCAACGCATCAATGGCAAGGCGAAGTGGTCCGCACCGAGGGCGAATTGGACCCGACTACTCGCATGGTGCATGTGGTGGCACGAGTGCCTAACCCATATGTTGGCGGTGATGATCAGGCGCCACTAGCAGTGGGCTTGTTTGTGGATGCACAAATTCATGGTGATGTACTAGATAACGTCACTGTGTTACCTCGATCTGCATTGCGCAACGACGATCAGGTGTTGTTGGTTGACGCTAACAATCAACTGCGCAGCCGCACCGTTGAGGTACTGCGCTTAGCTGATGATGAAGTCTATGTCGGCGGTGGCCTTACTAAGGGTGACCGGGTTTGCATATCGGCGCTGCAGAGCACTTCGGAAGGTATGTTGGTCCGAGTAGCTAATGATGCTTCTCCTGCTGATGCCACCGCAGAGTCATCTGACACCGAGTCAGATTCATGAATGGTCCCATCGAGTGGTTTGCGAGAAACCATATTGCCGCCAACCTATTGCTAGGCGTTATTGTGGTCGCGGGTTTGGTATCTCTACCTTTTATGTCGCAAAAGTCCTTTCCGGATCTCGAATTTAACCTGATAACGGTATCTGTCCTGTATTTAGGTGCAGCGCCTGAAGAAGTTGAAGAGGGCGTTTGTGTTCGCATCGAAGAGGCACTCGAGGGTATTACCGGAGTCGAAAAAATCAGTTCGACTGCTATCGAGGGCGTATGTCGTGTATCCGTGGAATTATATGAAACGGCCGATTCAACAAAAACGCTAGGTGACGTAAAAAACCGCATCGATGCCATTGATACCTTCCCTCAGGAAACCGAAAAACCAATCATCACATTGGCAACAACGCAGCGCTCGGTCATGGATATCGCCGTCACCGGGCCAACGGATGAACGTCAACTAAAAGTCATCGGACAACAAGTAAGGGACGAAATTGCAGCGCTTCCTGGGGTGACGCAGGTTGAACTCGGAAACGCACGCCCATACGAAATTTCTATCGAAATTTCTGAAACGTCATTGCGGCGCTTTGGACTGACGTTCCAACAAGTCGCCAATTCGGTTCGCTCGGCGTCCTTGGATTTACCCGGCGGTTCGATCAAAACTCGCGGCGGCGAGATTCTACTTAGAACTAAAGGCCAAGCGTATTGGGGGCCGGATTTTGAGGAACTCGTAGTGCTCACCAAGCCAGATGGAACCCGAGTCTATCTGCGAGATTTGGCAAAGGTCATAGACGGCTTCGAAGACACAGACCAGAAGCTGTGGTTCGATACCCGACCAGCTGCCTTGATTCGCGTTGCACGCACCGAGGACCAAGATGTCCTGGTCATTGCCGGGGCGATTAATAATTATCTGGCAACAGGCGTAGACCACCTGGCTGAAGGCGTGGAACTGACCGTTTGGTCAGACGGTTCGGTGTTTCTGCGCGAACGATTAGACACCTTGTTCGATAGCGCGCGACAAGGGTTCTTGTTGGTGCTGCTACTGCTGGCTCTTTTCTTGCGTCCTCGCCTGTCGTTCTGGGTAAGCGTCGGTGTGCCGGTGGCGTTTATGGGCGCCATTTTTCTTGCTTCACTTATTGGCCTATCGATAGATGGCATTTCCACCTTTGGGTTCATTTTGGTCTTGGGTATTTTGGTAGATGACGCGGTGGTGGTAGGAGAGCGGGTTTATTCACTGCAATATCGCTCTGCTGGGCCACCGTCCGAAGCCCACCTGCTCAACGCCGCCATAGACGGTACCAAGCAGGTGTCGGTTCCAGTTATATTTGGTGTCCTAACAACGGCGACGGCCTTCGCTCCCTTGTTGATGGGACCCGGATCCATCGGCCAAATCCAAGGCATCATCGTCACAGTGGTTTTATGTTGCTTGGCCTTCTCACTGATAGAGTCGCAACTCATACTGCCCGCGCACCTTGGCCACAAGAAGGTCGATAGCGCTGCCTCTGAAGTAACCTTGATGTTGACGCCATTGTTAGCGATCTTGTTGTGGGAATTTACATGGAGTGGCCGTAGCTTTCTCGCCTTTGGAATAGCAACCGCAGCGACGCTCTTTGCCTGGCATCTTACAGGTGGTTATGCGCGCTTCGCACAAGGCATTATTGACTGGCAACAAAAGTTTTCGGACGGTCTCGAGAACCTTATTCAAAATAAGTTTCGTCGCTTGGTGACAAGAGCTATCTCGGCGCGATATGTGACTGCCGCTGCCGCAGCCGCGGTATTCATAGCAACCGTTGGGGCGGTTGCTGGTGGCCATATGCCGTTTTCATTTTTTCCATCCATAGCAGCCGATGCAGTAACGGCGAAACTCACCATGCCGCTTGGCACTCCAGCACGCATCACCGAAGGCATCGTTGAGGCAATCGCCGATGCGGGAGAAACCTTGCGCACTGAGTTGGAAGAAGAAAGTCGAGATGCACCTCCAGTCACCCACATCATGGCAGCACTGGGTGGTCATCCTGTGAGCAGTAGCGGTGGTGGTCCTTTTGCATCGGAGGCCGCTGCTGGTGGCGGTCACTTGGCAGAGGTCACCATGCAACTGGTTCCTGGTGCGGAGCGGGAAGTGGGTACGCTAGAGGTAGCACAACGTTGGCGCGAAGCGGTTGGCGTGGTACCGGACGTGGTCGAGTTGAGTTTCAATGCGTCGAGTTTCAGTATTGGTGCTGAAATTGATATCCAACTGGAAGGTGGGGACCTAGATGAGTTACGAGATGTCGCTGCAAAAATTCGCACTCGACTGGCCGACTATCCAGGCGTGCTCGATATTGGCGATTCGTTCCGAGCAGGTAAACAAGAAATACAGTTGGAAATCCTACCTGCGGGTGAAGCGCTGGGACTAACCCTCGGGATGCTGGCAGGCCAGGTACGACAAGCCTACTATGGCGAAGAAGTGCAAAGGATACAGCGCGGGCGCGACGATGTGCGCGTTATGTTGCGTTACACAGAATCGGAACGGCGAACCCTTTCGTCTCTGAATAGTATGCGCATCCGCACCACTGAGGGGTCCGAAGTTCCCTTCGCAACCGTCGCTCGGGCAACTCTTGGGCGCGGGTTTTCAACGATCAAACGCATAGATGGACGACGCGTTGTCAATGTGACCGCCGATGTCGATCGAACGGTAATCACGGCGAATGAAATACTCGCGAAATTTGGCGCGGGTCCCGTACAAGAGATTATGCGCGATCACCCCAGAGTTTCATTTAGCCTTGAAGGCTCCCAACGTGAGCAGGGTGAAAGCATGGCGGCGTTGATTCCGCTGGGCGCTCTGGCTCTGTTTATTATCTACTCTCTGCTCGCGATCCCGCTGCGTTCTTACGGCCAACCACTGATCATTATGTCGGTTATTCCATTCGCGTTTGTAGGTGCGATTTGGGGTCATATCATCATGAAGGCGTTTGGTCTGTTGGACAGCCTGGCGATCATGTCGGTAATGGGCTTCGTTGCAGCGTCCGGCGTGGTGGTTAATTCCAGTTTGGTCTTGGTCCATGGGGTGAACCGAAAACGCGAGGAAGGCTTTGATGTCAAACAAGCCGTTATAGAAGCGGCGGTTTCTCGTTGTCGACCAATCGTCCTAACTTCGCTGACAACCTTTGCTGGGCTTGCACCATTGCTACTTAACCAAAGTGTTCAGGCTGGGGTGCTAATCCCCATGGCGACTTCGGTTGCCTGGGGCGTAATACTGGCAACGGTGGTGACCCTGTTAGTTGTGCCTGCCGGTTACTTGATTCTCGAAGACCTCACGCACATGAGTAAGGGTGGATCTACAGCTGCTAAAGATGTTCAGCCACAAACGCATCAATAATGTTGTAAGCGGTAGAGAGATCTTCCGCCGTATAGTCTACGAAGTGTTCGCGTCCACGAATGGTATGCAGACGATTGACCGTTCCGTTTGCGTCTAGCGCTTTGTGTAATTTCACCGCATGGGCATATGGAACGATTCGGTCTTTGTCACCATGTAAGGTCAGAATGGCCGGTAGATCAGGGCGAACATATCGCATTGGCGAAACACTTTCTGCAATCGACGCAGCATCACTTTGTGCACCTAACCATGCGACTGCGTAGGTCGTGGCATTAGGACCTGCAATCAGGTCGGCTACATCTGTGATGCCTGACCAATTGATGATTGCCGCGACCGGCACTTCTGGTTGAGAGGCTGAGGCGCGTTCCAGGCCAGTTTTTTCGCGCTCAGGACAACGTTGATCGAAGCCTGACTGTGCAGTGAGCATGCCAGTAATAAGTGCCAAATGTCCGCCTGCAGAACGGCCTGAAAGTACTAGGCGTGATTTGTCGAATCCGTACTCTTCAGCATGGCGAGCAACCCAGCGGAGCGCGCATCTCGTGTCTTCTACAGCAGCTGGTGCTAGTGCTTTGCCGCCTAGTCGGTACTGTACATTGACCGCAGCCCAGCCACGTTCTAGGTAGGGCAGCACCTGTAATGCGGACTGTTCTTTACTACCAGCGACCCAACCGCCGCCGTGAAAATAGATCAGCGTTGGTACAGGTGTCTTCTTGCCAGATGATCTGGGGATGTAGATATCCAGTTTGAGGTCAGTGCCATCTGCCGTAAGGTAGGTTTTGTTGGGAATCACCTGATAGGACCCGGCAAGTTCTGTGGCCGATTGTGCCCGTTCTGAAGTGGCAGAGACGGAACTTGCGAGGACCGTAAGGATAAGGAATAAATGGTGCATGCCGGCGCCTCAAACGTTCGGTTGGTTGCGTAATACCCGACCGGCTCTTTGGCCAGTTAACTCACCGTTCTCTACAATGATATTGCCGTTACAGATGGTGGCGAGATAACCTTTCGCTTTTTGAGTGAGGCGGGGCGTATCGTCAGGAAAGTCGCGAATTAATGTCGGTTGCCCTTCAATAACCGTGTCGACGTCAATGATATTAACGTCAGCCCGCATGCCGACTGCTAGCGTTCCGCGATCAGCAAACCCTAGGATGCGTGCCTGGGCACTTGTTAGCATTCGAATGGTCTCTGCAAGCGTAAAGGTACCCTTCTCTCTGTGCCAGTGTGAAAGCATAAAAGTCGACCATCCAGCATCGATAATTTGGGTCAGATGAGCACCTGTGTCTCCGAGGCTAGGCAATATCCAATCATTCTTGAGGAATTCTTCTACGGCTTCATAGTCGTGATTACCAAAGCGGACATGGAACAGTGCTTCACCGTCGCTCTCTAGCATGACGCGTAGCCAAGTCTCTGCAGGATGCTCGCCAGCGGCCTCTGCGATTGCAGGCAAGCTCTCTTCTGGACCCTTGGTATATTCAGGTGATTCGCCGTCGCCAAGAGAATAGAAGTTGCTCACCCATTTGTTGAGTGTGGGACCGCCATTGCCATCGCTACCCATTTGGCTCGCTTCCTCGATCAGTTTGGCTCGAGTATCGGCGTCCTGAATGGCAGCAAGGCGAGATGGAAAATCCAGGCTGATAAGTTCTTTCCAAGCTGGCGACATAAACATGATGTTAGTTTTAAGGCCAGACAAGAAGCCAAAGGATCTTGGCAAGGCGAGGCCGGTGATGTCGATGCCTTCGGCCAACATTGATTCAATAATGTCGGTGTAGGCGTTGTCTTTTCCTGGTCCACCTGGAATATGAGGCGCGGTAAAGATGACGCGTGTTTGGGCGGCTAGTGCTTGCTCGCGCAAGATCGCCATTTCTGAATCGAGTCGAGAGTATTCGAGTACGTTTTGGACCAGACCATTGTTGTCTCCAACAGCTTTAGCAATGGCTACCATCTCTTCGGTTTTGGCGAATGTACCTGGAATGCTGCGACCGTCGGGCATTTTATGGGCGACGAGCCGGCTGCTAGAAAAACCTATGGCGCCTTCTGCTACAGATTTTCCAGCCAGCGCTGCCATTTGCGCAATTTCGTCGGTAGTGGGTTCTTCGTCAACGCCACGTTCACCCATCACATAGGTTCTAATTGCACAATGACCAACCATGCCAACTAAGTTTACAGCGGGGTTTAACTTCTCGAGAGAATCGAGATATTCGCCATAGCTTTCCCAGTTCCAGTCCAAGCCGTTGAGGATCACTGAGCTTGGGATGTCTTCTACCGACTCCATCATAGCGGCCAGGTATTCTTGATCTTGTGGTTTACAGGGCGCAAAAGTTACGCCGCAGTTGCCGATTAATGCCGTGGTTACGCCATGCCAGACAATGGGGGTGAGGTACGGGTCCCATCCAGCTTGGGCGTCTAGATGAGTGTGCAGGTCGATAAACCCAGGTGTTACCGCATGCCCTTTGGCGTCGATTTCTCGGGCCCCGGTGCCGTCGACATTGCCCATCGCGACGATGGTGTCATGGTCGATAGCAACATCACCTAGGTAGGGTTCTGAGCCGCTGCCGTCGACGATTAAGCCGCCTCGGATAATGAGATCATGGGACATGGGATGATTCCTGCTTAAATTTGAATAATGAATAAGGCCGGGTGTTTAGTTATAAACGATATACCTGCTCAGCGGTACCATAGAACATCGCATCCTTCTCGCTTTCACTGAAATCTGCGACGATCTTTTTTAGTCCGTTGTATAGCACTTGATAGGAAATAGAGAATCGGTCAACGGGGAAGTTGCTTTCGAACATGCAGCGTTCCGGACCAAAACATTCGATGGTGTGTAGATAGTACGCTCTTTGTGCTTCAGCAAACTCGTCTGAGCTAGGTGGGGTGGAGCGGGTGTGCCAACCGAAGCCATTGTCCGGCATTGCCAGTCCACCGATTTTTGCAACAACATTGCTGCACTCTGCGATCTTTTTAATGTCCTGCTTCCATTGCTCGAATATCTCGGCTTTCTTATCTGCGTAATAGCCGACGCCCAGCGGAGTACCGAAATGGTCCAGAATCATTTGGGTGTCGGGGGCGGCGAGCGCCAGGTCATAGAATTCCTGGTTCTGGTAATGATAGTGCCAGGTATCGAAGCTGTAGCCTTTGCTTCCGAGGAGACGCACGCCCGCTCTGAAGTCTGGGTCCGCGTAAAGCCCTTCAGGTGCAGCACCGGGAATAAATAATTCTTCTGGGTGTGTAGCGCGGGCGCCTGCGTGACGAATGCCTCGGAACAGACCCTTGCCAGATGCTTCATGTCCGGCAAGAACTTCAACTAGCTGTTGTCCTAAGCTCAAGTCCGCATGGGCAACGATGCCGCATATTTCAGCCCCGCCGCTATTAGCGGATTCTGCGGCTTGTTCGGCAACGAATTGTGTCTCGCCTAACGGACGCAAATGCTCAGGTCCATCTTTCAAATATTCTGCGTGGCATTCGACGAAAACTGTCTTAACAATGTTGTGACCTGAACCGGTATCACCATGTAGGTTCTCGACGACGTATTCGCGGCCTGGGTGACGCCAGAGATGATGGTGTGGGTCTATAATTCTTTGCTCAGGGTCGATGATGTCTTCTGTGACACTGTCTAACCAATCTTGACTGCCAGGTGTGTTCATGTCGGTGCTTCAATCGTTGTACGGACTCTACTATAGTTTTTTTCTGTTAAGGTCGCGATGCGGTTTTTTTACGAGGAGTGGGTCAATGACCGAGAGTTTTCAACAGTCTGAGCCAAGCGAGCCTGCCGAGCTTAGTATTATCCCGATTCGTAACTTTGACTTCGAGTTTCCGCAAGATCTGGACCCGGTTTGGGTGCCACAAAATCCCTACAGATCTCATTTTTTCAATGGCGTATCGTTGACCATGCCGCATCTCGAGCCTTTCTTATGCAAAACCATGCGGGAGGCCCAGCGGCTCGTAGGAGAGGGGCAGCAGGTTGAAGATGAACAACTGCTTGAGGACATGAAGGGCTTTATTGGTCAGGAAGCGCAACACTACCGCTGTCATCGCAGGTTGAACGAACGTTTGACAGCAAACGGGCACCCCCAGTTTGCCGCTATAGAAAAGCGAATTTCAGATTCGTACGAACGGCTCAGTCAGCAAAGTTTGAGTAAGCGATTGGCCTACTCAGCAGGGTTCGAATGCATGACCAACGGCTTTACGAATTGGATTCTTGCAGATAGAAAAGCGCTATTCGAAAATGCCCAAAATGAGGTGACCTCATTCTGGATCGCACACATGGCAGAGGAATGTGAACATAAGACCGTGGCGTTCGATGTCTATGAACGTCTCAGTGGCGCTTATTGGGCACGCGCGGCAGGTGTGCTTCATGGATCGTTCCACGTACTTGGTTTGGGGTGGTTAGGAATGGTCAGCGCAGTTCAGCGCGATGTGCCAGAAGGCCGGCTTCGCCGCATGATGGGCATAGCGCGTCAGCTTGGTGCCGTTACTCGGAAAGTTGGTCCCTATCTGCTGCGCGCACTTCATCCTAGCTACAACCCTCGTGACGAGACAGAGCCAGATTGGTTGGGCCAATGGCAAAGCTATAACGCGCAAAACGAAAACAACGGTCCCATGCCGGTGATTGACACCTCCAGTCCCGACATGGGGCTGCCGGCCGCTACTAGCTAAATAAGAATAAGGAACGAGATGACGCAACTACAGCGGGTGATGATCGCGAATGGTTTTCTGGTGATCTTGGTCTCCATGTTTGCCGGGTTTATGTTGATGTTCAATTTGGTTGGGGGCTTCGAAATTTGGCCGGGCAAGATATTGGATTTTTCGGTCTACGGCACTACAGACGGATGGGTGCGTGCTCATTCCGGTGGACTGACTAATGGCTTGCTTGTGTTGGGGGTCGCGTTTGCGCTACCCCACATTAATGTCTCTCAGTTCCAAGAGAAGTTTTTGGTCTACGGATTTATATACGTTGCATGGTCTTTTACGGTGTTTTACTGGCTAGGAAATGCCGCTGCAAACAGATCACTGACTTTTGGCGACAATCAAATGGGAGAATCAAGCCTCATTAGCATCCTTGGCTTTTTGCCGGGTCTTCCGAGCGTGATTCTCGTCGTCGTGCTGCTAATCATCGCTGCCAAAGGAATTCTCGCGAAGGGAGACTAGGTTAGACAGAATTTGCCCTAGCGCGATCTGCAAGTTCCTGTTGGATCTCCATCACCCGATCCTTGTCTAGCGTATAGCGCGAATAGAACCAGCCTGCCACCAGGGCACCAATGCTGAACAACACAACCAACAAGCCCATGCGAGAGAGGATGTCGTCATCCAGACTGCCTGGAATGGAGTTTGGCGGTAGCTGAGCGTAGTAGGCGAGTGTAATCCCGGCGAGTAATGACGCAACGGAATTGCTTGCTTTGGCGAAGAAAATGCGCGCGGAAAAGAAGATGCCTTCCTGACGTCTACCGGATTTAAGCTGATGTTCATCGACAAGGTCTGCAAGCATGGACATCACACAGACATTTAGAGCGGCAAGACACCATGTGGCCAAGACTGTCCAAACCAGCAGCATCGGCAGCAGCGCTTCGGCTCCGTTTTCTGGCCATAAGCCGGCCATACGAAGAATATAGGGTGATGGATGAATAAGGCCATAGCCGACCACACCGATGATCACCAACGGTCGTTTCTGAATTAACTTGATGAGGAAGGGCGCCATAAAGGCACCGGCGACAAATCCTACAGTTGCAAAGAACGAAAACCAGCGGATTTGACTCGGTTCTAATTCCCAAAAGAAGGTGAAGATAATGGTATTGGTTGATTCTGCATGCCCAAGCGTAAGTGAGAGGCAGAAGTAACCCAGCATCAGCATTAAATAGGATTTGTTACGGAACGCTTCATAAACTTCCACAAACACGGTGCTAAAACGAAACGGGGGCAGATCAGCTGGAGGTTGCGGTAAGCGTTTGACCTGACTCAAGGTGAACCCGGCGCAAATCCAAACCCCGACGACAATGCCAATTGCAGCCAGTATCGCTATGCCCTGGTAGTTGGCTGGGTTGAGCTGGCCAGCGACCAATGCGCCGTCAGATACACGTATGCCTTCTCCGGCGAAGAAAAAAGTCCAGGCAACGAATGCGATCATGGGTCCAAAGAAAAAACCGAACATCGCGTTGTAACTAAAAACAGATGCTCGTTCATCGTAATCGGTTGATAGCTCTGCCCCTAGTGCTAGGTGAGGTATGATGTACAGGGTCATAAAAAACCGGCCCAGTAACAGCCAAGTCGTCATCCAGGCGAACAGTGGCCACTGATCGGGTAAGGTCTCGCCAATAGGAATCGCGATTAGAGCTGCCGGGGGCTGAAAAAGCATGTAGAGACACAATGCCAGGGGCGGCGCGGAAACAAACAGAAATGGATGGCGTCGGCCGAAACGTTTTGAGCGCCAACGATCCGAAATCGAACCAATGAGAGGGTCCGATATAGCGTCCGCAAAGATACCTACGAATAGGGCTGTGCCCACCAACTCAGCCGACAGACCTACTGCCTGATTATAAAATATGGGTATAAATGCGAGAGTCAGACCCAAAAAAAGCATTTCGCCCAACTGGCCGAAACCATATGCGATTTTTGTGCTTAGCCTCAATTTTCCTGAGTTTACGTTCAAAAGCAGGGACCTTAGTACTGGCTAGTTGAGCCTCATCTTACGAGACCTGCGACTACAATAGCAAAGCTCGTGCAGTAGGTGCCGGATCAGGCTTGCTGAGGACGACTTGTCAGAGTTTGATGTTGTGTGAAAATGACCGGATACTTAAAAACGAAAAACTAAGCCGTTAAGTCAGTGACTCGGGGAGGTAGAATTGATGATGCGTTTAACATTCAAATGGCTCGTTGGACTCTTAGTTACGCTTTCCGTATTGGTTGGTTGGATGATTACCTGGCCGATGACAGCATCTCGTTACGTGTATCCATTGGTCGAAGCGTATGCCATTGATGACTTTATTGGTGTCACAACAGATGGTCAGATCGAGGAAGATCTTTTTCTGGTGCAATCGACTGGCCAATCGATTCAGCCTGTGATTGACGCTGCGAACGTTTTCTTAGCTACCCTGACTCCAGAGCAGCGGAAAAAGACTATGTTTCCTGTTGATGATTCGGAGTGGCAGCGATGGGCCAACATCCATATCAGCACACGCCAAGGTGTCGGATTTTTGGAGTTCAGCCCGGCACAAGCAGCGGCAGCATTTGACTTGATCGCCTCTGGACTAAGCCAACGGGGCTACCAAACCGCTCGCGATATCATGCGTTTGGAAGGTCACTTGGCAGATTTTCTCGACAACCACATAGAATTTGGTGAACAACGATATTGGTTAACCGTTATGGGCGAACCCTCAGCAACCGAGCCTTGGGGATGGCAACTCGACGGGCATCATCTGGTCGTTAATTTTTTCGTGCTTGGCGATCAGGTTGTTATGACACCAACGTTTATGGGGTCCGAGCCCACCGTTGCTGCGCAAGGAAAATATGCAGGAACACGTGTTTTCGATGATGAGCTTGCCGCGGGTTTGGCCCTGATTAACAGCCTTACCGATACCCAACGGAATCAAGCAATCGTCTCTGCAGTGAAGTTAGGCAACAACAATCGCGGCGAACTTTTCCAAGATAACGCAGTTGTGCCATATCAAGGCATCAAGCTGAACACGTTGGACGAACAGCAGAAAGCTGCGGCGATAGAACTTATTCAGCTCTACACAGGCCAAATGCGGCCTGGGTATGATGAAGTTAAACTAACGGAAATACTACGCCACTGGGATCAGACTTACTTTTCCTGGGTTGGGGAAACCGGCCAGGAATCTGTTTTCTACTACCGAATACACTCGCCAGTGGTCATGATTGAGTGTGATCAACAAACACCAAGAGCGCTCGATCGACCTAACGTGCCAAGCCGAGATCATGTTCATACTGTGGTTCGAACCCCGAACGGTAATGACTATGGGAAAAATCTGCTTTCGCAGCATCTAGAACAACAAGTGCACTAATAATGGTTACAGTTGTTGTTCTATGCGATCGAGGGTAATCATCGCATCTAGTCCTTGAGCAAGACTTGAATTTGGCTCTCTTGCTTCTCGGATAGCAGTAAAAAATTCGCGGTCGGCGAGTTCTATTCCGTCCGTACTTGAAGCCACATCAGAGACGTCTATTTGTTCACCATCGCCGGTGAACAAATCATCGTAGTTCGCCACAAATGTGCCTTTGTCGCAGATATAGCGGAAAAATGTGCCGAAGGGCCCTTCATTATTGAACGACAGAGATAGCGTGCAGATAGCACCGTTTGGACTCTTCAGACCAATCGCCATGTCCATTGCGATACCCAAATCCGGGTGTGGGGGGCCTTGAAGTGCAGTGACTTTTTCTGCGGGTGCGCCGGTTTGATACTGAAACAAGTCAACCGTATGACAGGCATGATGCCAGAGTAGGTGATCTGTCCAGCTGCGTGGTTCACCCTTAGCGTTGGTGTTAGTGCGTCGGAAGAAATAAGTCTGCACGTCCATTTGTAGCACGTTGAGTTCGCCGGCCTCTACTTTGTTGTGTATCCATTGGTGGGAGGGGTTAAAGCGACGTACGTGATCGACCATGGCCACAACCTCGGTTTCCTTTTGCAGGTCGACCAACGATTGCGCATCGGCGAGTGAATCTGCCATGGGTATCTCAATCATCACATGCTTACCTGCACGCATCACTTGGCTGGCCTGTACTGCGTGCATGGGCGTAGGGGTTGCGAGTATGACGGCGTCAATGTCGGCCAATTTCAACGCTTCAGCGAGGTCTGTGGTGACGTGAGCAATGCCGTGTGCAGCGGCAACTTTTTCTGTCGCTTCTTTTACGCCACCGCAGATAGAGGTAACTTCAACATCGTCGATTCGGGCGATTGCGTCTAAGTGCTTGTTTGCGAAAGCCCCTTCCCCAACCATACAAACCTTCACTCTTTATACTCCAGTCCTGCTGCTGCTAGTTTTTCTCGCATTTTGTAGACGTCGAGGCCTAGTTCACCGTTGGCAAGGCGTGTACGTACCTCTTCTTCGCGGGTCACGCGTTGATCTGACTTCTGAATCACTTCCCCCACTTTTTCTCGTGCCACGATGCAAACACCATCGTCGTCTGCGACAACTACATCTCCGGGATTAACAGCGCAGCCTGCGCAGACAATGGGTAGGTTTACCGAGCCAGGTGTCGCTTTGACGGTTCCCTGGGCTGAAATTGCGCGGGACCACACAGGGAAGTTCATTGTTTTAAGCTCAGCGACATCGCGAACGCCGGCGTCTATTACCAGACCTTGAATACCCGCTGTTTGTGCAGAGGTCGCTAGCAGGTCTCCAAACATGCCATCGGTATTATCTGCTGAAAGTCCGACAATCAAAATGTCGCCTGGCAGACAAAGCTCTACGGCGACATGAAGCATCCAATTGTCTCCAGGATGGGCGAGGACAGTCACTGCGGAGCCCGCAATCCGCGTACCTGTATAGACAGGCCGCATATAGGGTTTGAGTAATCCAATTCGGCCTTGGGCTTCGTGTACGGTAGCTACGCCGTAGTTGGCAAGTTGAGAGATGTCGTCTGTGTCAGCCCGCTCAATGTTCTTCACCGCGACCGTCTTCATGTTAAGGCCTTACACATAGATTTCTCCTTTGAACAACATGCGTGCTGTTCGAATAATTCCAGCTTTTGTGATGTCGCCGTCTTGGTTAGCCTCGAGCTTAACCTGCAGTGATCCTTCTGGGTGTTCAATTGCGATTGGTTTATCTAGATCAGACTGTGCGAGTCCCAAGTCTGCTGCGATGCTGCCAGGCAGTAGGCATACGGTAGCAACTGACACGGCACCCAACACGCCTATGGTTTTGTGGCAAAAATTTGGGATGAACGTGCGGGTCATAACCAACCCGCCATTGAAAGGGGGGCTAAGAAGGCATAATTTGGGTACAGACTTTTGCTCCACGTCACCGAGATTCATCCGTGGACCCATGATTAGACGAATATTCTCCAGTTTGTCTTTTAAACCACTGTTGGCATCAAGTTCTGCAGGGCTTTCATAACCCGTAACGCCTAGGTCGCGGGCCAGCATGGTGATCACTGGCATGCCGTTGTCGACACAGGTCATTTTAACGCCATCGACTTCGTCGACGAGGTTACCCGTTGGCAACAGCGCACCGCATGCAGATCCCGCAATGTCTAGGTAATTGCAAACAATGGCTGCCGCTGTACCAGGCACTCCGTCTATGCGGGTGTCTCCTGTTAGATCCAGTACCGCTTGTGGGGTTGGCATTTGCAGGTGGCAAATTGCGCCGGTATTCAGCATACGCACCCGTACTGTTGTAGTCGGATGGGTTGGCTGCAGCATATTCTCTTCGAGGGCATAAACGCCAACGCCAGCCAGCAGATTGCCGCAATTCTGCGTATCACTGACGGTTTGCTTGTCTGGCGAGATCTGCAAAAAAAGATAGTCGACATCGGTTACATCGCCGACTGAAGGGCTGACGATGGCGACTTTGCTGGTCAGAGGGTGACCACCGCCGACGCCGTCAATTTGTAGTTCGTCTGGACCACCCATAGCGCGAACTAACAAGGCGTCTCGGGCAAACGTGTCGAATGGCAAATCTGCTTTGTTGAAAAAGGCCCCACGACTGGTACCGCCACGGATCAATGAGCAAGGCAGAGATTGCATATTAGAGGGCTAACCTTGGGAATAGGCGCTGCGCGTTGCCAGCAAGTATCAGCGCTTTCTCTTCTTCGGTCGCTTTCAATGAGGCGTCAATATAGCGCTTTGTATCATCGAAGTGGTGGCCTGCTTGCTCATCTATGCCACGAACTGCACCCAACAGTTCAGAAGCAAATAGGATGTTTTCAGCGGGCAGCACGTCGAGCAGCAAATCGATGCCCGGTTGGTGATACACGCAGGTGTCGAAGAACACGTTGCTTAACACAAGTTCTTCCAATGGCGGTTTGTCTGGCATGGCCTGTACTAGGCCGCGAAATCGACCCCAGTGGTATGGCACGGCACCGCCGCCATGAGGGATGATGAACTTAATAGATGGGAAGTCCTTTAACAAATCGGATGTCAGCATTTGCATAAATGCGGTGGTGTCGGCACCCAGATAGTGAGAGCCGGTGGTGTGGAAGTTTGGATTGCAGGCTGCACTGACGTGGATCATCGCAGGGACATCCAACTCGCACATTTTTTCGTAAAATGGATACCAGTACCGATCGCCCAATTCTGGCCCTGTCCAATATCCGCCTGAAGGGTCTGGATTGAGATTACAGCCAATAAAGCCAAACTCGTTAACGCAGCGTTCTAACTCATGGATGGCATTGTCCATGGAAACACCAGGCGATTGCGGAAGTTGCGCCACACCGACGAAATTTTCGGGATACAGCTCGGCAATACGATAGATCAGTTCATTGCAGTGTTCAGTCCACCATTTGGACGTGCTTTCGTTACCGATATGGTGACCCATCCAGGAGGCGCGGGGAGAAAATATGGTGAGGTCGGTGCCGCGATCAGCCTGCATTTTCAGCTGCGCGCCTTCTAAGCTGTCACAAATCTGTTGGTCTGAAATATCGACTAAACCTTTGCTGCCCGGGTCGAGTGGGTCGCGTTGTAGTTCTGCTTTTTGTGAGTCGCGGAATTGTCCCAGCTCTGCAGGTGCAGTTGTATAGTGACCGTGACAATCAATGACCATATCTGGGGCTTAGCGTAATAAATCGGTGGTGCCATGCTATCAAAATAGTGGCCGCGCGCGCGCCTCCGATCTGCCATGATTGATGTGCGTACCATAGTGTCGACGGTTGGTTGGAGCGGAGTAGAACAATGAGCAAGCCCTACGATGATATTCCGGGCACCTACGTTATGGACGGGGCCCATAGTCGCCGTGGCTACAAGCTGAACATGTTTTGTATGTCACTGAACAGCGAAGACAATCGAGAGACTTTTCGGCAAGATGAAAGCATCTATATAGATGGGTTTGGCCTTACCGCTGAGCAAAAACAGGCAGTCTTGGACCGAGACTATCTTGAGCTGCTGCGCCTTGGCGGCAATATCTACTACACCTTTAAACTCGCTATATTTGATCGCAATTCCATGCAATTTGTAGGGGGTCAAATGTCCGGCATCTCTGAAGAAGCGTTCAAACAAATGATGTTGGACGGTGGCCGGCCTATTGAAGGTAACCGTTACAAGGAAGGCAATTAATGGCGAAGATCATTGCCGGCGTAGGTACATCTCACGTACCTGCAATCGGCGCCGCCATGGACAATCAAATAACCGATAATGACTATTGGGCGCCGTTGTTTGCAGGCTATGAAGAACCACGTGCTTGGATGGCTGAAACCAAACCGGATGTTGCCATCATTGTGTTCAATGACCATGCAAGCGCATTTTCACTGGAGTTAATACCGACGTTTGCCTTGGGTGTGGCTGATGAGTTTGAGCCTGCAGATGAAGGATACGGCCCCAGACAAGTTCCCACCGTGCAGGGCCATCCAGATCTTGCCTGGCATCTGGCTGAAAACCTGATTCTTAATGAATTTGACATCACCATTGCCAACAAATTGCCTGTTGATCACGGCTTGACCGTGCCTCTGTCTATTATGTGTGGGCAACCTGAGGCTTGGCCGTGCCCTGTTATACCTCTATGCGTCAACGTTATTCAGTATCCTCCGCCAACAGGTCGGCGCTGTTTCAATCTTGGTCGACAGATCGCGAAAATTGTAGAAACGTATCCACAAGACTTGCGGGTCGCGATTTTTGGGACTGGCGGCATGTCTCATCAACTACAAGGTGAGCGTGCTGGGGTAATCAATAAGGAATTTGATGTCAGTTTTTTGGATGCGCTGGTGGCAGATCCACAACCGTTGTTGGACATTTCACATGTCGAATATATTCGCGAGGCAGGTTCCGAAGGCGTAGAGCTTGTCATGTGGCTGATTATGCGGGGTGCATTGGGTGAGCGAGTACGCGAGGTGCACCGCCATTACCATGTGGCGGCATCCAATACCGGCGCAGGACTGATCATTCTAGAGCCAGAATAAGCTGTGGATCCAGATTGGCTACCTTATGATCCTGATCCATCGGTACCTAAATACGTGCCGCCTAACGGTGCGGTTGATGCGCATTGTCATGTATTCGGGCCAGCGGGTGAATTCCCCTTTGCTGCAGAACGCAAATACACGCCGTGCGATGCTGGCAAAGAACAACTATTTGCCTTGCGTGATCATTTAGGCTTCTCCCGTAACGTAATTGTTCAGGCTACCTGTCACGGCGCCGACAATAGGGCGTTGGTTGATGCGTTGAATTCAAGCCAGGGGCTTGCTCGAGGTATCGCTACAGTGCGCCGGGATATTTCTGACGATGCGCTGCAAGTACTGCATACAGCCGGCGTGCGTGGGGTTAGGTTTAATTTTGTGAAGCGCTTGGTAGACAAGTTGCCGCACCAAGACCTGAAAGAAATTGCCCAGCGAATTGAACCATTAGGCTGGCATGTAGTGATCTATTTCGAGGCGCAAGAGCTGGACGAGATATGGGATTTGATTACCCAAATACCTACCTTGGTGATTGTAGACCACATGGGTCGTCCAGACGTCAGCAAGCCGGTTGATGGCGCTGAGTTTGGACGCTTCGTTGAGCTGATGGACACCCATAAAAATTTCTGGAGCAAAGTCAGTTGTCCAGAACGGTTGTCACAGTCGGGACCAAAGGGCTATGACGATGTTGTGCCGTTTTCACGGCATATAGTGGAGCGGTTTCCCGACCGAGTGTTGTGGGGTACAGACTGGCCTCATCCAAATATGAAAACACACATGCCTGACGATGGTGGCTTGGTGGACATGATTCCGCGCATTGCACCCACTCAAGCGCTGCAACGCAAACTTCTAATCGATAATCCAATGCGCCTGTATTGGCCAACGGGAAGTTATGAAGACTAAAGTTGTTATTGTCGGTGGTGGCCCCGCGGGTCTACTTTTATCCCAACGTCTGGACCTAGAAGGTATTGAGAATGTGGTCCTAGAGCGCCAATCGCGCGACTATGTTCTGCAGCGAATTCGAGCTGGGGTATTGGAGTGGGGTTCGGTTGAAGTGCTGCGTGAATCCGGTGTGGGTGATCAAATGGACCGAGAGGGCCAGCTACATGATGGCGCCGATATTGTCTGGGGTGGTGAACACCAGCTAACCATGGATACCCGCAAGTACGCCGATCGTCCGATGATGTCCTATGGGCAAACCAACATCACTGAGGATTTATATCTCGCCAGAGATGCGGCCGGTGGTGCCGTTATCGATGAGGCAGAAGATGTCGCTCTTCACGATATTGAATCCAGTGCGCCGTATGTCACCTATACAAAGCAGGGTGAAATTTACCGAATTGACTGTGAGTTCATCGCTGGTTGTGATGGCTTTCACGGCATCAGTCGCCATAGCATACCTGCGCAGAAGCGGCGCGAGTTTGAAAAGGTCTACCCGTTCGGCTGGTTAGGCATCTTGTCAGAGACGCCGCCACTACCAGACATTATTTACGCGAACAGCGAACGAGGCATGGCGCTGTGTTCGCTACGCAATCCGATGTTAAGCCGATACTACATACAGTGCTCTTTGGACACTGATATCACTGAGTGGCAAGATGATCGGTTCTGGGAGGAACTAAAAGCGAGATTTCCACAGCGCGTTGCTGAAAGAATCGTCACTGGTCCGTCCATTGAGAAGTCCATTGCACCGTTGCGCAGTTTCGTCTCTGAGCCCATGGCCTATGGTCGCCTGTTCTTAGCAGGAGACGCGGCGCACATAGTTCCGCCGACTGGGGCAAAAGGTCTGAACCTCGCAATATCTGATGTGTTCTATCTGTCTCGAGCACTCTCTGCACAATTCAACCATGCCAACAGCGACTATCTTGCCTCGTACTCCGATATGGCCTTACGTCGAGTGTGGAGCGCAGCCAGATTTTCATGGTGGTTAACTATGTTGTTGCATCGTTTTCCTGACCAGGGTGATTTCGATTTGAAAGCGCAAGAACAAGAGTTTTACTACCTGGCAAGTTCTGAAGCCTATATGAAATCGGTTTGTGAACAATACGGCGGGCTTCCGTTTGAAGGATAGGCGCTGGGTAATATGAAGTTAGAAGCGAATAAAGAGAACGCACAATCATTCTACGATCTTATGTTTAATCAATGTGACCCTCGACGGGCGATTGAGGCGTATGCCGGTGAAGAGTACATCCAACACAATCCGGAAGTTGCGGATGGTAGGGATGCTTTCATAGAGTACTTCGAGCGAATGGTGGTTGA
The DNA here is from genome assembly GCA_051270205.1 of Limisphaerales bacterium. Taxonomy (GTDB): domain Bacteria; phylum Pseudomonadota; class Gammaproteobacteria; order Pseudomonadales; family Azotimanducaceae; genus UBA4421. The sequence continues at coordinate 1,649 of JBNMMV010000023.1, read as the reverse complement.
GCACTGGGATGTCTTGCAGATCATTCCTGGTGAGGCGAAGAACGGCAATTCGATGTTCTAAGTTACAATGTGCCCTCTAGAAGCGAGAACAGGAAGAGGATATGCAGCGACGTAGGCTATTGAAAGTAGGTGCAGGATCGCTGCTTGTAGGACCGGCGATAATGGGTTGCCAACAAACAGAAGAGCCAAATAATAGTCAAGTTGCGGCATCAAGAACGCTCGATAAATTCGGCCTGCAGCTGTCAACCGTGACACCGTTAATGCTCGCGGACTTTGAGGGTACGCTGCAGCTGGTGGCGAAGATTGGCTATCAGCAAATTGAATTTTCTGCCATGGGCTTTCTGGGTCGGTCAGTAACTGACATTCAAAAGCTGCTAACCGACAATAATCTGCAAGCCCCTGTCGGGCGTATTTCGCCTGTGCTCCCCGCAGGATTCTTCGCACTGCCGCGAACCGAGGCGAGGAAAGTGTTCGGTGAGCGTAGCAGTCCCAAGCACTTGTTAGAAAATGTCAGCCGCTCTTTAGAAGACGCGGTAGCCCTTGGTCAGCGTTATCTAGTGCTGCCAGCATTGATGCCTGATAATTTTCAAAGCTTAGATCAAGTGAAAAGCAATATTGAATTGATAAATCAAGCCGGGGAGCTATGTGCTGAAGAAGGTGTTGAATTCGGCTACCACAACCACAACTGGGAGCTTGCCCCATTAGACGGTGTCGTACCGTACGATCTAATATTGGAACAAACTGAAGTGGGCAAAGTGACCTTCCAGCTTGATGCCTATTGGATTACCAAAGGTGGTGGTAATTTGTTCGACTACCTCGCTCGCTTTCCAGGACGCTTTTCCAGTTGCCATATGAAAGACATTGATGAGCAAGGGGACTTTGCCGATGTCGGGCATGGCCTTATTGATTTCCCACGCTTTACGCGTGAAGCGCTGGCCCATGGTTCAAAGTACTTCTTTGTTGAACGCGATGGCCCGCCGAATCCGCAGCAGTCTATTCAACATTCCTACGCCTATCTAAAACAGATGACGTTTTAAGTATGCACAGAGCTTACTTGCTGATGGTTGGGGGGTTTCTCCTCCTTTCTACTCAATTTCTGAATGCACAAGAAGGCGAAAAACCCTTCTATTTGACCCTAGAGCCCCCGCCTGCACCTGAACTTACAGCGCAAGAAGCCCTTCAAACCTTTCATCTAGCAGCTGGATATGACGTGGCGCTAGTTGCAGCGGAACCGCTGGTTGAAGATCCGGTTGCGATAACTTGGGATGAGTCGGGCTTGATGTATGTGGTGGAAATGCGCGGCTTTATGCCGGACTCCTACGGCAACAATGATCAAGCGCCTGTAGGTATGGTGGTTCGGCTCACCGATGCAGATGATGATGGCAAAATTGATACACGTGAGGTGTTACTCGACAAGCTGATACTGCCACGAGCCTTGGCCATTGTTAACGAGGGCTTACTGGTAGGAGAACCGCCTAACCTATGGTTGTGCCCGAACAACGGTGGGACTTCTGCTGATATCGACTGTAGCGCTAAGCAACTTCTCGGTCCCTATGGCGATCAACCGGGCTCGGTGGAGCATGCAGAAAACGGCCTCATGACCGGGCTTGATAATTGGCTGTACAACGCCAAATCGAAGCGACGTATGC
>JBNMMV010000022.1:0-24485 GCA_051270205.1 Limisphaerales bacterium | reverse complement strand
GATCTGGCACGCAAAGGCGAGAATATTGAGGAACTGACCAAGACGGATGTAGAACGGTGGCACGCCATCTTAAACGCCAGAGGGTGGCTTGCCGTGACCTGGCCAGTGGAGAATGGCGGCACTGGCTGGACCGCAGTTGAGCGCAACATATTCGAAGAGGAATGTGCCCTGGCGAACGCGCCTAGAATCGTACCGTTTGGCCTAAACATGCTCGGTCCGGTGGTCATTAAGTTCGGCTCAGACGAACAAAAGTCAGAAATTTTGCCACGCATATTAGACGGCACCGATTGGTGGTGTCAGGGTTACTCCGAACCTGGCGCAGGCTCTGACTTGGCCAGTCTCAAGACTCGAGCCGTCCGCGATGGAGATGAGTACGTCATAAATGGTCAGAAAACCTGGACCACCCTGGGCCAATATGCCGACCGTATATTTTGCTTGGTGAGAACCAAAACAGAGGGCAAACCGCAACAAGGCATCAGTTTCGTACTGGTCGATCTAGACAACCCTGGCATAGAAATGCGTCCTATTAAGCTGCTTGAAGGTGGAATGGAGGTTAACGAGGTATTTTTCACTGATGTCCGCGTACCCGTGGCAAATTTGGTGGGTGAAGAAAATCAAGGATGGACCATTGCCAAATACCTGCTCACCCACGAGCGCACGAATATCGCCGGTGTCGGGTTTTCTACTCGAGACCTTGCCAAACTCAAAAAACTCACTACCACGGTACAAAGGAACGGCAAACCTCTGGCAGAAGATGCCGTATTTATGGCCAACGTTCACGAATTAGAAGCAGATCTAGAAGCTTTGAGAATTACCAATCTGCGGATGTTGCAGCAAGCGAAAGACGGCGCTGCTCCCGGCGCTGAATCTAGTATGTTGAAAATTAAAGGTACCGTGATTCGCCAGGGCATTAGCGCACTGTATCGAACGGCCCTCGGCCCTCAGGCTACGCCGTTCGATCCGCCGGAGCTGGATTTTGGCATACCAAACGAAGCACTACGAGCAACCGCCTCCTATTTCAACAATCGCAAGTTGTCCATCTACGGTGGCAGCAACGAGATTCAACGCAATATCATCGCCAAAGGCATGTTCGGAGTTTAACTGTGGGTTTTAACTATGGGTTTTAACTATGGATTTTAATCATTCTGAAGATCGAAGAATGCTGACGGACTCGTTGCGCCGTTACCTGGGTGATCAATACTCGGTTGAGCTACGCAACGCGTCTGTGTTCGAAGAACCCTACCACACACCACAAACGTGGAAGGCGCTTTCAGAGCTGGGCATTTTAAGCGCCTTGGTTAGCGAACAACACGGTGGCTTCGGCGGTCATGGCTTTGACATTAGTGTGGTGTTCGAAGAAATGGGGCGCGCGCTTTGTGCAGAGCCAATGCTAAGTACGCTCATGGGTCTTAAACTTCTAAGCGCCTATGACAACACTGCACTCATCAACGAAGTTTCAACCGGCGCCAAGCGCATCGCGGTGGCAATCTATGAACCAAATAATTCTGATTCACTAACAAACCTGTCTACTACAGCTGTACAGAAAGGCAAACAAGACAGCGTAAACTGGCTGCTTAACGGCCAAAAATCAGTTGTCTATGGCGCCCCTGGTGCCGATATTCTACTAGTGTTGGCAAATACAGGAAATGGCAGTGGTCTTTTTCTAACCGAATCAGCCACCGTTAGCAGCTACGCAATGATCGATGGCGGCGGCGCTGGCGAGATCCATCTCAAGGATACGCCTGCAATTTGCCTAGCCGAAGATGCCCTCACAGAAATCGAAGCTGCATTAGACGCCGGTCGTTTAGCACTCTGTGCAGAAGCGGTTGGCACCATGGATGTACTGTTGGCAATGACCGTCGACTACCTCGGCCAACGCCAACAATTCGGCACCGCCATCGCGACTTTCCAGGCGCTTCAGCACAGAGTGGTAGACATGGCAGTTGAGATTGAACAGTGCCGATCAATAACCACGCTGGCTGCCAGTAAACTCGACACGGATGATCGTTCACGCTATGTGGCCATGGCGAAAAATCTTATTGGGCGTGGCGCAATTCTGATTGGAGAAGAAGCGACACAACTGCACGGCGGCATTGGTATGACCTGGGAGTACGCGGGGTCACATTACGCTAAACGCCTGATCATGATCGATCATCAGTTGGGAGATCGATACCAACAGCTAAGCCGTATGGGCTAGGCAGGCGAAACAGACCAAAGCTGGCCTTCAGCTTGTGATGTGACTAAAAGTGATTTACGAACACGTTGGGACTGCAAAGTGCCAGCAAAAAGTTCGGTCCAACACAGGCTAACCAACTCACGTTCTTCGCCCGAAAGACCACGCAAAGCTCGATTGTCTTTTTGCAAAAGCCCTTCTGTGGAACGAACCACGTCGTCGCCCATGCCACTGAACATGCGTTCAAGAAAGTCATACGCGGCTTCGGTGTCACCATCTACCGCGCCAACTTGCTCAGCCAATTCAGAAAAATACTGTAACCCAATGAGCTTGGCGGCATGACACCCCAGTTCGCTGGCGCGCTCACTGCCTAAAACTTGAGCCAATTCGCAAAGCCCATTGCGCACATACTCCAATGCATAGTTGCGATTAGCCTTGGCGAGGCGCAGCGGATTCCATTGATCTGGTGGCGGGACTGGTTGCTCTGCTGCATTAAAAGCGGGTGGCGACTCTTCTTTGGCAAATCGCAGTCGTTCTGTCTCAGAAAGCACATGATCATATTCAAGAAAGTATCCACACAATCCGAACTCGCCGGTCATATCTTCTGAAACACACACAAAGCCAAGATTAGGATTCTCCAAAGACACACCATTATGAGCGTACCACCCTTCAAGAAACCCACGGCTTACTTCAATCGGTATGCCGCAAATTGTAGGCCCATGATACATCCATCGCGGGTAACGAAATCTCACCCACGCCTTGCGATCATGTTCATAGGCATATTCAACACCCACCCCGCCGATGTTGTTCGCCAACACATGGTATTGAGCACAAGCGACCGCGTCGGGTAGTCCTTGGAGGCCGAGTTTTTGGAAGCTGCTTAAAAACTTAGCTTCATGTTGACGACGAAATAAGTTGAACATCCATTGGCCCATGGTCTCGGGGCCGCAACGACTTGAAACCATCAACTGCAGGCCAAGAAAATAGGCATGGTGCAGGTGTGCCTGGGCATCTATGTACTGTGTCAGTTGGCCCGACTCTGACCTTAACTCTGACTCTGACTCTGTTTTGCTCATATTTGCTTCCTCACTCACTCACTCACTTACTTACTTACTTACTTACTACTTAAACCGCTAGTGCTTTGCCCGGTCCACTCTAAACGGTGGCCCCTAAACCAGGCGACTAATATGCACACACCCATCAAAGCTGCTGTACCCCACCATAGCATTTGCGCCCCATGCAGCTGATAGATGGCGCCACTGCCGAAACTTGCAATGGTCGCGACCACCAAACCCGCAGCGCCATACAAACCCTGACCACTGGCCAGCGCCGTTTCACCACTGGCATAGCCCACCGCCAACTGCACTGATGGCATGCTCACGGCATCCACTGTTGCATGAATAGCTAAGGGCAGTAACAACCACCACAGTGAATCAACAAAACCGTAGGTAATCATCGCTAGCATGGCCATGGTCATGGTCACAGTCACTACTTTGAAGGCGTTCGTTCTGGCTGCAAAACTTCCGGCCCAGGGCGCAATGAGTATCATGGGTAAGGTAAATAGGCTCATGCTCCCGCCAATGAATAGTTGTGAAGCGCCCATATCCGCCATATATACCGCCCAAATCGCGTCAAACACACCGATGGCAAGATAGAACGCAACACCAAGCGCAATACAACTTTGCATGGCTGGCCGACGGATGAGCGTGCGCATTGCGTTTTTGAGCGGGTTTTTACTACCCGGAATTTCCACCTTCAAAACAAATGGAACAACCAAGGCAAGCAAAACTACCAAGGCAATAAACGGTGCACGGATCCCCCACGCGTTAAACAACAACGACGACACAACCGGACCAATTAAAAAACCAATCATCTCTGCCGCAGCGAGCCTACCCAACGTCTTGCCCGCAACCTCTGGTTGATGTACGAAGGCCAATCGACGTGCCGCAGGGCGTACACAACCTGCGCCAAAGCCGAGAATGGTACGCGCCGCAATCCAGCCAGTGAGATCATCGGCAAAACACATCCACACCAAACCAATTAACGCGGTAACAACGCCTAACCGCAAGAGGTGTTTGCCGTGCCCAGAGTCTGCAAACCTAGATAACACGAGTTGCGCGATAAAGCCGGCCAGAAACGCAGACCCCGCGATTGCGCCAATGGCGGTCTCGCTAAAGCCAAAACTGCTGCGCATTTCCGCCAGCAGTGTAAAAACGGCAGCGTAGCCAATCATGAGAATAGTGCTAAGCGCGTATAACGGCAGCATCAGATTACAAAGCAGCCAATTCGTTAATTACTACGCCGACAGTCTTGGCTACGAAGGTCAAACTCAGAGGTTGCGCACTCATTGGAGGGTTAAGAGTTCCTCAATCCAAGGAAGGTGTTCGCGGCCAATAAAGAGCTGGTCCTGCACGACGTAGGCAGGAACATCGACAACACCATCAACACTCTGCGCGACTTCATTGCCTTCCCACAACTCTAGCATCTCCTGGTTAGCTACATCTTGACCGATCTCTTCAAGCATTGACGAGATCACGCTCAAGTCATTCAAGTCGAGTGACTCCACCCAGTAAGCGTTGAATGCGCGCTGCACAAATGCGGTGCGTTCAGTGCGCGGCAGCGCCTCAAGTACGTTCAGGGCTGCATCGGTCTTGGTCACCCTATCTGGGAACCTCATTGGCACAGCTTGAATCTTCGCGTAGTGCAAATGCATTGCACGCCGCGCATGAGCGCGGACGCGTCGATGCACGGCACCTTTATCCTCGTTTGCAGATTGCTCGATCAACACCGACTGTGGTGCATTGAATCCGCACCATTCGATCACTAAGCCCAACTTAGTGGCCAGTGCCAGAGTCGGCTTCAAAGCGAGATAAGCCTGCGGGGATTTGAAATCTATATAGATGCGCACTAGCCCACCTCATAGGCGATGTCGGGCGCACTACCGTTGGCCCCCTGAAGATACCACCGTACGAATGGTAAATGTTCGCGTCCGAACAGGACATGTTCGCCAAACACATAGGTCGGAACACCGTATATGCCAGCTTCATGCAACCCGTTTACCAATTTATCATGGGTTTCGCGGCCAGAGCCTGCCTGAAAAGTCTCAAAGCCGGTGCTGTCGATTCCAGCTTTCTCAAGGCACTCAACGACGACGCTGACGTCTTCAACGTCAAGTTCTCGCCGCCAGAATGCAGGGAATACTGCTGCGAAATAGTCTGCCAATCGAGGTCGATCTTGCTCAACTGCCCAAAGAATTCCAATGTTCACTATGCTGGAATCCCAGATTTTCTCGGTGCCCTTAAGTATATGGCCCTGGCGTTCTGCATAGCGTCGAGCGTCTTTGTAGGCATATTTAATACCCAACCATTGACTAGGCGACCGGTTGGACTCCACCACTTTGCCTGCTTTTTTACGCGCCGAACCTAAGTAGCTAGGTATATCCAAGGTCAAAGGACGCCAATCAAAGTCGATGCCAAGCTCGGCTTCAAGTTTTAGCGTTGGTTCGATCGCGACAAACGCATAAGGACTCTTCACATCGACATAAACGATGAGCGGTGAGTCACTGAACAGAGGATCTAGCTGGGTGGGCATAGCATTCGAAATTCGAATTAATGTCAAAGCCTACGCGACCCTGATTTGTTTGACCACACAAGCCTGCGCCCCCTGTCCCTCAGCTTGCCTGCTAGGTAAACTAAATCGTATCAACATATTGGATAAACTCATGAGTGAACTCGAAAACCATCCGGCAGATTACGTTCCCGACGACGTTTGGACCTGGAACAAAGAAAACGGAGGCCGTTTCGCAAACATCAATCGGCCCGTCGCGGGCGCAACCCATGACCATGAACTACCTGTCGGTGAACATGCCCTTCAACTTCATTCTCTGGGTACACCTAACGGCGTGAAGGTCACCGTGATGCTTGAGGAACTATTGGAACTCGGCATCAGCGAAGCAGAGTACGACGCCTATTTGATTAACATTGGCGAAGGGCAGCAGTTTGGTTCAGGCTTTGTCGAAATCAATCCAAACTCGAAAATTCCTGCTCTACAAGACCGTTCGACCAACCCACCAACGAGGATTTTCGAATCAGGTGCGATTCTGGTCTACCTGGCAGAGAAATTCTCTGCATTCTTACCCACCGAACCAGCACAACGGGCAGAATGCATGTCGTGGTTGTTTTGGCAAATGGGTTCAGCACCTTATCTAGGTGGCGGTTTCGGTCACTTTTATGCCTATGCACCACTTAAAATTGAATACTGCATTGACCGATACGCGATGGAAGTTAAACGTCAGCTAGATGTCCTCGACCAAACGTTAGCCGAGCGCCAGTACCTGTGTGGCGACGACTATACAATCGCGGATATGGCAAATTACTCGTGGTATGGGGCATTGGTGCTCCACAACGTATACGAAGCCGCGATCTTTTTAGATGTGGCTTCCTACACCAACGTAGTTCGCTGGGCCACAGAGATAGAAGCGCGTCCTGCTGTTCAGCGTGGTCGGCGGGTAAACCGAGCCTGGGGTCCGGAAGAGACTCGAGTGCCGGAACGCCACAGCGCGGCTGATTTCGAGTAGCAAACGTTTTCTACCCAGTGTTTGCTATTCGATTCGGCATTTGCGCTGAAGTTAAACATTGCGCCAGCCCTGCGCCGCTCCGCGGTACCCGCACTACGGAAACAAGCCCTGGCGAGGACGCCAGGTCTTTTTTCTGCGTTTGGCTTGGGTTTAATGGCGCAATGTTTAGCTTCAGCGCAAACGCCTAAGGTGAATGCACAATCTAAAACGTTCTTTTCGGGACAGGCGCTGGTGAAAAAAACCTTCATGTATAAAGCCCCTAGTCTAGGGCCAGGGGCCCATGTTCACGCTAAAGGCTTCAAGCGCCAGTGAAATTACCGGGTCGTCGCTCAGCTACGGCTTTGACACCTTCTTTGTGATCGGAAGTCTGCTGCAAATGAAACTGCTCAATACCTTCATGATCTGTGGCTTTCTGCACGGCATCAGCTAAGTCACCGCGCAAGGAATTGCGCACTGACATCAGTGCTAACGGCGCGTTCTCAGCAATTTCGCGCGCATAGGCAATCGCCGCTTCGCGAACCTGATCCTGCGGTACCAAGCGATCAACAATGCCATTCGCATGCGCTTGTTCACCGGTGAGTCTGCGGCCGCTATAAAAAAGATCTGCAGCAGCCTGCTGACCAATGATGCGTGCCAAGGTATGAGTCAATCCAAATCCAGGGGTAAATCCTAGCTTCACAAAATTAGCGGTAAACCTTGCCTCAGGACAAGCAACACGGAAGTCGGGCATCATCGCTAAGCCAAAGCCACCGCCTACTGCGGCACCCTGCACAGCTGCAATGACCTGCTTCTTATTTCGAAACAACCGTACAGCTTCCCGGTATAGCGGATTGCCTTTTTCCGGGCTGCGATTCGCTCGTTCTTCGCGACCGCTGGAAGATCCAAAATTCGCCCCTGCACAGAAATGTTTGCCCTCAGATGCCAACACAATAACGCGACAACTAAGGTCTTCATCTAATTCTGCGAACGCATCCGCTAGACTGCAAATAAGGTCTTGGTCAAAAAAGTTATTCGGGCCTCGCTGAATTTCAGCGAGGGTTACAAAGCCACCAAGGTCACTGATATGTACGTCACCAAATTGCTTATCCATCTATTCTCTCCTTCTAGTTAAACCCAACGAACTTCTACTTGATAAATTACTATCGCTAAACTGCTGACAATGCTTAACAGGCTAACGCCAGCCGCAAGGTAAAGACAACGGCCCGCGGAACGCCCAACCACCAAATGGGACATCTCCGGTCAGCCTCAAACCCTCAACCCGCCTGAATATTTCAGGCATGGCGATATCGGCGATGAGTGTACGCGAAGCCCACGCACCTGCACAATAATGCGGCCCTGCGCCAAAGCTCAGGTTGCCGCTGGTATCTCTGCTGACATCAAAGCGGTCCGCTTGGTGAAAAATATTTTCGTCGCGGTTGCCGGAACTGAACATCAGAAAAACACGATCGTCAGTTTCAAATTGCAGCCCGTCGTAACAAAAAGGCTTGGCGATGCGCCGTGGTGACATGCCGATGGGAGAAATCCATCGGGCATATTCCTCAAAGACCTGCAGCCAACTGACTTCCTCGTTCAAGACCATGGCCAATTGAGTTGGATGGGAGAGCAATGCCCAAATAAGACCAGCAATGGCATCCCGCGGTTCGTTCTGGCCACCGGAGATATTGAGCTTTATGTTGGCTCGAATTTGTTCGATCGAAAGTCCTGCTTGAAGCTGGGCCGATAACAAAGAATGGTCGGGCTGCTCTCGGATGGCCGGTAGGCGTTCATCAATGTGCCGATCAATCACCGCAGTACAGTCCCGGCAACGCGCTTCAACTTCAGCATCCTCCGCGTAATTTGCGCAGCCATCGATCATGCCCTGGCTCACCCGGTTCATTTCAGCGGCTGACATGTCGATCAAGCCAGTCATTGCCCGCAGCGCGTCTGCAGACGCTGGCATGGCAAATGCCCAAAACAGATCTGCTGAATTTCCTTGTGCAAGCAATTGGTCAATCGTAGATCCCACTTGAGCACTAAACTGGCCATGCCATACAGAGGCGACGGCCTTTGGCGACATACTCGGATAAATCGCCTTACGCTCCCGCATGTGCTCGCGACCATCCTTGCGCATGAGGTTTTCACCCATTAGCTGGGTCATCAAACCATCCGGCTGATAGGAGGAAAACACCTCAACGTTTTTTTCACAGGTCTTGATGTCCGCGTGGCGGGTAATCAAGGTCGCGCCCAATTGCGGCACAAAAGCGATTGGGGTTTGTTCCCGCATCACCGCAAGATCCGGATAGGGGTCCTGCCAGAATCGTTCTAAGTCGATGTCATAGCTTGGTGCCTTCACTCCATGCGCTCACTTATAAATCGGTGACATTTCTAGGAACGTCTCTAAACGGACCTGTGTCGAAACGTGGTTCCTTGGGTAGTTCTAGAACCCGTTCAGAAATGATGTTCTTTTGGATTTCATCCGTGCCACCGGCAATCGAAATCGCTGGAACTGAAACCAATATTTCTGCGATGACACCCTGCATCGCCGAGTCAGCCCCACTCAACATGGCATCTGCGCCGCTAATCAAGGTGTGAACATGGGAAGCCTGACGTGCGATCTCACTGGCCGCCAACTTTCCTATCGAACCTTCCGGAATGATCGCTGCATTGCCAGCCTTGCGTTTCTCTGATGCATTTTCTGCCGCAAGGTCTGACGCCTTCTTCATACAAATTAGCTTCGCCAACTCCTGGCGTACATTAAGGTCAGCAATGGCACCTGTCTCTACTGCACGGGGGAAGGCTAAATCTGGGCGACCTGCGCGTTGCGGATACCAAGTGTAAGGTTCCAAAGCAATGGTCAGTTCATCTCGATAGTCGTCATAGATTGGGCCATTCAAATCTCGCGCACGGCCACCATTACGATCACCGCCGAACCCTTGCCGTTCAGCTGAAAGTGTCGTTGCGGCTATTTTCCAACCTTGTCCGAGTTCGCCCAGAAGATCGTCGGCTTGAACCTGGGCGTCGGCCATGAACACCTCGTTGAATGATGCATGACCATTCATTTGTCGCAGCGGTCGCACTTCGACCCCGGGTTGGTGCATATCTATCAAAAAGTAGCTTATGCCTTGGTGCTTAGGTACATCCCAATCCGTGCGCGCGACCAGAATGCCAAAATCAGCATGGTGAGCACTGGTATTCCATACCTTCTGGCCGTTTATAACCCACTGATCACCAACCTTTTCAGCCTTGGTCGAAAGCCCAGCCAAGTCTGAGCCACTGCCAGGCTCACTGAAGAGCTGACACCAGGCGTGTTCACCGGTCAATATCGGTCGTAAGTATTTTTGTTTCTGAGCCTCGTTGCCGTGCACCAAAATTGTATGCGACGCCAAGCGACCAGGGCCAGCCTGAGCGACTCCCACCGCGCCTTTTTCTTGAAAAACTTGCCCGACAACTTCGGCTTGCTCAACCGTGTATCCGCGACCATAGAATTCTTTAGGCCACTCGGGTGCAGCCCAGCCACCTTCAACCAATATCTCACGCCAAGCAGTCAGAGACCGCTCAGGTGACCAGTTTTCATCTAACCATGCTGAAACTTCTTCTCGTATTGTCTCAAGACTTATATTTGTAGACTCAGACATGCCCTTGCGCCTCCATTCGTTGCATCATCTGCTCACGGTGCCAATTCGGCGTGCCTAAAAACACTTCAGAACTCTTAGCTCGCTTGAACCACATGTGAGTGTCTTCCTCCCAAGTAAATCCGATTCCGCCGCGCAGCTGGATCGCAGCCTTGGCGACATCCAAATAGGTATCACCAGCAAGTGCTTTGGCCATATTAGGCGCATAACAATCACCTTCTCCGGTGGCCAAAAACCGTCCAGCTTCATGGGTAGCTGCCTTCGCCAGCTCAAGTGCCAACAACAGATCAGCACACCGATGTTTCAGCGCCTGGAAAGATCCAATCTGTCGACCAAATTGGACACGCATATTCAGGTATTCGAGGGTGGTACGAAACAGTCGTTCACTGCCGCCAATCATTTCGTGCGCAAGTGCGGTGTTCATTTCATCCCAAAGACGCATCACAGCATCTTTGTCTAATTCGCCTACCTGCGTTGCAGGACTGTCGAGCAACGTCACACTCGACAGTTTTCGGGTGGGATCTAAACATTCTCTGGGCAGAATTTTGGCATCATCTGCCGCTACCTCAAAGAGACCGACCACCCCATTGTCGTTGACTGGAATAATCAATACGTCTGCAATATGGGCATCAACGACCATTGGGGCTGAGCCCGTCAAAGTCTCTCCTTCTCGGCTGGAAAGACGGCTAAAACTCTGTCCCATCTTGGTCGGATCATTGAGGTCATCTATGGCAAAAGCCGCAATCACGTCGCCGCTGGCAATGGCCGCCAATAGCCTACTTTTTTGAGACTCGTCACCGCCGTTGAGAATGGCGTACCCGGCCATGACGGCCGAGGCGAAGTAGGGTCCGCAATAGAGGTATCGCCCCATCTCTTCGCTAATGATGCCCTGTTCGACGGGTCCAAAACCAAACCCGCCATAGGCTTCAGGTAAATGAGTGCCCAACACCCCTACCTCCTGGCTCAATTGCAGCCAAACTGCAGGATCGTACCCCTGTTCCGACGCCATATTTTCTCGCACCGCGGTAGGCGGCGACTTGTCGGCCATGAAACGGCCGACAATGTCTTTAAACTGTTCTTGGTCTGAGTTAAACCCCATCTTCCACCCCGGTGCTGTGTCCTTTAAGAGTATACACATCCGCCTGGGGGGATTCGAAGCTGCTACAATTTAGTTTTTCTTCAAGGGGATTGAAATGTCTGAAGACATAAATTTGTTCGATGCAATGTACAACTGCCGCGCGATGCGTCGGATTGATACAAAAGAAGTACCCGAAGAGATGCTGGTCAAGCTCATCGATGCCGCAAATCAAGCGCCCAGTGGATCTAACATGCAAAACGGTCGCTGGCTTGTTGTTCGCGACCCAGGCGTACGCCAAGCGTTGGCTGATCTTAATCGCCAAGGTGTTGAAGCCTATATCGGACCAGACAGTTCTCGCGCTGGTAGCCTCCCGCACCAATCTGGGGACAAACGCAAGCGCATGCTCGATGCGGTCATTTGGCAAATGGAACATATGCACGAAATTCCAGCATTGGTAATTGCTTGCCTTGAATTTGGTGAGAAAGTTGAAGGCTCCGCTATTCTTCGAGGCGGCGGCTCAATTTGGCCAGGCGTGCAGAACCTCCTGCTTGCAGCCCGCGCATTGGGTCTAGGTGCCGCACCCACAACCCTTGCTTTGGGTGATCAAGACGCTGTTCGCGAAATACTTGACCTGCCCGATACCATGGCGGCTCTGTGTTTGATTCCGGTTGGATTTCCGCTTGGAAATTTTGGACCCGTTGTGCGCAAACCAGTGACTGAGATTATGCGATTCGACCGATGGACCGAAGACTAGATATAGTCGGGGACAGATCTTCGATCTGTCCCCTGCGTTGAGTCTAGAAATTGGAGAAATCGGGCTCACGTTTTTCGCGAAAAGCCCTCAGTGCTTCCTTGTTGGCCGCACCACCCACCAGGTCGGCCAAGCCTTGATTCTCAGCTTTGGCCGATGCTTTGATTTGATCTCGAATGGGGTCCAACATCAGTTTTTTAGTCATACATAGCGATGCCAAAGGTAGATTGGCTAAAACTCGTGCTTGTTCGAGTGTCGATTCAAGGAAGTTTTCAGCTTCGAACACATCCAAAGCCAATCCCATTTCCTTACATTTCGCGGCATCAATCCATTGGGATGACATTAAAAACCAGTTAGCATTCTGCCGTCCGAGCAGCAGTGGGAACAGATAGGTACTGGCTGCCTCCGCGGTCAACCCTAGGGCTGAAAAAGGACAACGCAACCGTGCGGTGGAAGACATATAGGTAAAGTCAGAGAGACCACAAATTGTGGCGCCAATACCTGCGCCGAGCCCATTGACTGCGACCACAAAAGGTTTGGGGAAATCGATGATGGCGTCCAACAGGCCAGGAAAGCCGTGGCGAGGTTCCACCTGAGCCCGGCCCATGTCCATCAGGTCTGCGCCAGCAGAAAATGCTCGGCCAGCCCCGGTGAGCACAACGACTTTAACGCTGTCATCACGGCCGGCATCCAAAAAAGCATCCGCTAATTCGTCCATGAGTAGGCTATTGAACGCATTCAATGCCTCTGGCCGATCCAATTCGACGATGCGTATGGCACCATCATTCGTAATATTAAGGGTTTCCATCGAGTTTCTTAGCCACCTTCAAGTGACGATCTAGGAACATGCCCATCTCGTCAAAAAATTCCCGTCGCTGACTTGCGAGACTTAAGAAATGATCACCTAGCGGTTGCTCTACATACCGGTAGTTCTTTCCCAATTTTTTCAGTTTCTCTGCCAAGCGACGGCTTTGAGTTACTCTGACTACCGTATCGCGCCCCCCATGCAACATCAAGACGGGCACGTTGAAATACTCAGCCTGGACGATGGGAGAATTGTTTTTTAACTCGCGCGGCCCCTGAATGCGCTCTCGATTGCGCTCTGCAAGATCAAAATTGTAGAGGCGCTCCACCATTTTTTGTAAATCACTGATTCCGGCGAGACTAACAGCACAGGCAATGCGGTCCGAAAACTTAAATGCAGACACCAATGCTGAGTATCCACCATAGCTTGCACCCACAACACAAACACGATCCGGATCGGCATGCCCTTCTTGAACCATCCACTCAAGACCATCGAGTAAGTCATGTTGCATGCGTTTCCCCCACTCTTTGTAGCCAGCTTGCATGTGCGCCTGGCCATAACCGACTGAGCCTCGATAATTTGGCTTAAGGACCGCGATACCACGCTCAACAAGGTATTGCACCCAAGGATCAAATTCCGCCGAATCTCGGGCATAGGGTCCGCCGTGAGGGAGGAGTACTGTCGGAAACGGCCCATCGCCACTAGGCACCGCTAAATAGGCTGGAATGTCAACATTGTCACGGGTTGTGTAGTTAACGGCTTGCAGATCTACCACAGCCTCATCTGCTAACAACTCAAAATCACGGCCTATTAACTCAATTCGGTGGGTATCCCTAAAATACATGTAGTAGGCGGGCGCTACCGACCCGTAGGTGTACAAGACAAACTTGCTGTAGGCCTGATCGCTCGACACGAGACGCATTTGATCGCCCGGCAGAAGGTCAGATATTTGATCAAATAACGCCTCCATGCGGGGTTCGAACCAAACCAGCGTTGGATGGTGACGGACATAATTTACAGCAACCGGCTCGCCACTTTGCGGATGCATAACTAAAGAACCAAATACGTCGAAATCTCCATCGTTAAATATTGGCTCCACAACTTCACCGGTTGTCAGCTTGACTCGATAAATGCCATGCCGGTCTTGACCGTTCGCCATTCTCAGAAATACGTTTTCACCGTCAGCCGAGAAACCCAGCGGCTCAGGCGGAATATCAGCGGTATAATTGTCTGTGCGATATTCAACCAGTTGGCGCTTGTCTACGTAAAAAGTCTGCGGGTCTCGGTTGTTTTTGTAGCCAATTGCCATGCGCACCAAGCCTTCATGGTTGGCATACCATCGTCGGATCATGCCGCGCGGACGCTGCACACGAGACATCGTGTTGTTGTATATATTTAGGCGGTAGACGGTGGGTCGATTGCGGGAGTCTCGATTCAACTGAATAAGGATATGTGCCTTGTCTGAAACAAGCCAACTCACAACCCTGTCTGTAACTTGCGGGTTGTAAACCCGGGGCCAACGATGATGGTTCTTTGCTCGGGGAACCAGCTCTAGGCGATTCGACCCATCTATGTCAATCGCAAACATTTTAGTGGACGCAATTTGACCCAGCTTCGGCGCAGCTATGTAGTGGCGAACCGAACAGATGACTCGGGTAGCATTACCCCATCGGCACCAATTGATTAGACCTTTGTCACCACCCCCTTCGAATAGCGTGCTTTCAGTCTGTGCCACCAAATCAACGACGACCATGTTGTAGAACTCCCCTCCCGACCGGACTTCTAACAAATAATTACCGTCCCTGGAAAGATCTAGGTCATCGTAACGGGGTAACTCACCTAATCCGCTTGCCCAGCCCAGCGCCATCGATATGCTGAGTGAAAAGCCTGCGAACGCAGATCCCAATGAAACAGGTCGGATGTACATCACGTAACCACTATTTGCTCCCCATCCTCACGTTATACGCATACCCTTGGCGACTCCAAACGACCAATCGCGATTGTCCGACCAAAATATAGTCCAAATTGGTTATTTTTCTAACGCGAACGCAACCAGATAATCACCCGTTTCGGGCGTCACTTGGGCATGGCCTCCGGCGGCAATGACCACATATTGGCGGCCATCCACTTCATAAGTCATAGGCGATGCCATACCTGCTCGGGGGAGTTCGGCTTCCCAGATAATTTCACCTGTGACTATGTCCAGCGCGCGCAGCTTATGTTCGGCAACCGCACCGACAAACACCAACCCACCGGCCGTAATCAAAGGTCCACCCATGCCGGGCATACCCCAATCAAAATCTGGCACTGGACCCGGGGCCAAATCACGGCTGGACCCAATCGGCGTCTCCCAAGCGATTTTTCGATTGACCAGGTCCATGGCGACCATTTTGCCCCAGGGTGGGCGAACACAGGGCAGGCCAAGGAAGCTAATGAATGGATCACGTTGCATCACGTAGGGCGTACCACTCATGCGCGACCAGCCCATGTCTTCAGGTGGGTTTTCGGGATCAAAATCTTCGCGCGGAACCAACCTCACCACGGTTGGCAAGGTATTGACGAAGCTCACCGCAATGCCCCGCTTCGCATCTACCGCAACGCCACCCCAATTTATACCTCCGGCATAGCCTGGGGAAAACAACGATCCTTCGAGGCTGGGTGGCGTAAATATGCCTTCACTGCGATGGCGCTCTATGCGTTTTTCACAACTGCGTTTGTCGAAAAACATGACACCGAATGCGTCGTCCTTGGTAATGGGCGCATGACTCACTAACGGCGGCAAGGTTGAAAACGGTTGGGTTGGCCAAAGTACTTCACCTGGCACGCCATCTTGCGGAACTGCCCTTTCTTCGATGGGAATAAGAGGTTGACCCGTCCGTCGATCCAAGACGAACATCATGCCCGTTTTGGTCACCTGGACCAGCGCGGATACCACACCCTCACCCAAATCTATGTCTACCAAAACCGGCTGAGCTGGAGTGTCGTAGTCCCAGACATCGTGGTGGACCAGTTGGCGGTGCCAAACCACTTCGCCTGACGCGGCATCAAGGGCGACTACAGAGTTGGTATAAAGGTTACTGCCTGCGCGATGGCCGCCGAAAAAATCAGGCGAGGCCGCCGATGTAGGGACAAACACCAAATTCATTTCCGCATCAACAGACAATGGTGCCCAGGCATTGCCACCGCCACTGATTTTGGCGCTGTCACCTAACCAGGTGGTAAAAGCGGGTTCGTCCGCACCCCTCGGAATGGGGTCCCACGACCACAAGATCTCGCCGCTAATGACATCAATGGCACGTACGATGCCTCGCTCGCTGTCGACACGGCGGTTGTCACCAATGGCAGAACCCATGAACAAACTATTGCCCAGTAAGGCAGGTGGAGAGGTTAAGGTATAGGAGCCCGGCTCGACCTGCCCTACCCCTTGAGTCAAATCTAGGTGCCCCTGATCACCGAAATCGCCACACGGTTTGCCGTCTTGGGCATCTAAAACATGTAGCTGACCACGCAGATCACCAAAAATTACACGATGTTCGCAGACATCCATTGGTTTCCGGCTGTGCCACAAAGTGACACCCCGCGCCGCAGATTCATCGTAGCGATCATCGGGGGAAAAGCCCGCATCGAATCGCCACACTTCTTCACCGGTGACCGCATCTACAGCATAGGCTTTGCCGAAGCTTGAGTTGAGGAAGAGCATGTCATTCCAGAACAACGGCGTGGCTTGAAAGGTTAGGTTTCGACCTTCGCGATAACCTTCACCCGTTTCGCCAGTTTGATAGACCCACGCCTGGGTTAACGCGTCTACATTGGTGGAATCAATCTGCTCAAGATCACTGAACTTGCTACCCCCAGCGTCATTGCCATAGTGTTCCCAAGCCACGCTCTGCACCGGTGCAAGGCCGATCATTACCATTACAGACACCAATGACACCAATGACCTAGGCATCATCTTTCCAATTTTGCTATTCGACGGCACAACTTCTCCAAAATGGTGTTTGAAATCTATTACTTAAGTCGCTACAAACCAGAATTTAGGTCTTTTGTTGCGGTCTTTTTTTCATCAGACTGAACATATAGGGCGAAAAGGGTGTCTATTAGAAAACCTGCAAGCGTGCTCATGTTTTTAACGATGCAAACCCTACCAAAAATTTTGCTGTGGACCGCATTAGTCAACGTTGCGACGTTAGCACCCTCTCTCACATCCGCACAAGCACCACCCACTGATCTTAAGTACGCACACTGGGCAATGTTTGGTGATGTCAGTCAACGAAGAGAAGCTTTACGGGACATCACCTTCCAGCGGAACGCACAAATGGTTGCACCGCTGGTATACGCTTTGCGCTATCGAGGTGGAAATCGCGCAGATCGCGTTGTTAAGGCACTGCAGAAAATTACCGGCAAATCCTTTGGCGACGACTGGTTTCGATGGATGCAATGGCTACAGCGGCAGCCCAACTACCAAACACTGCCACGTTTCGATGTCTTTTTAAGCAATGTGCTGAAGAGTCTGGATCCAAAGTTCGGACAGTTTGTCTATCCTGGCGTGAAACACAGCATTGGTTTACACGAGATTGTCTGGGGAGGTGTCGCTGCAGAAACTGGCATTCCACCATTAGACCGACCGGCTATGATTGACCCGAAGGACGCGACCTATCTAAGTAAGAACGAACAAGTCTTCGGTGTCTCGATTAATGGCGAAGCCCGGGCATACCCTTATCGGTTTATGGACTGGCACGAAATGCTAAACGACGAAGTAGGCGGCACCCCTATTTCATTGGCCTATTGTACGTTATGCGGCTCCGGCATTTTATATGCGACCCACGCGGAAGGGCTTAAGCCTCCAATCACCTTCGGATCATCAGGACTGCTTTACCGCTCAAACAAACTCATGTTTGACCACAAAACACACTCGCTATGGAACCAGTTTACCGGCGAACCGGTGGTTGGCGAGTTGACTGATTCCGGGATCAAACTCAACGTCTTACCGCTTGTTTCCACGACTTGGGCAAAATGGTTAGCCGCCAACCCACAGACCCAAGTCATGCATCCGACTACTGGTTTTGACCGTGACTATGCACCTGGCAAACCTTACGGAGGCTACTTCAGCGATCCAAAACTAATGTTCCCGGCACCTATAACTGACCGCTCACTTGCCCAGAAAGCCCGTGTATTTGGTCTACGAATGAGCGGCGCCAGCAAAGCCTGGCCGCTAAAAACGTTTCGTGGCGGCAAGGTCATTAACGACCAAATTGGGGTATTGAAAATTGTCTTGGTTGGGCACCAGAAAACACAGCAAGTGCGTGCGTATCGGCGTGCAGACTACGAATTTTCTAAATCGGATTCAGAATTGACCACCCTCTTTGCCCAAAAAACAAAAGAAACGAACGGTAGCCGTTGGCGGGTCACAGAAGCGGCCCTGGTGGGCCCAAACAATGAACAACTTACCCGCCTGCCTGGCCACCTTGCTTACTGGTTTGCCTGGCAAAACTACTTCGGCGGAGACACGTTAGCGAACTAGCTCTCCTGCTCAGCTTTCTTGCGCGCGATCTCCCTGATTTGCTCTTGAGAAGGTCGGCGACTGCCTTGGGCATTGATCACATCGGTGACCGCGAGCTTTTTATGGGCTTGAACGTCAATGTCCTCAAGCTGTATTTCACCGGCCATGACCGCAGCTTTCCAGGCTTGATGCTCAGGTTCTCTGGCTTGAAATTCTGGCATCACTTCTTCAGAGAACAACGTCAAACTTTCACAAATATCCTGATGACTGGTCTTCCCCGATTGATTGAGGAGAATAATCTGGTCAATGTTAGACGCCTCGAAAGCTTTCAGTTTTTCTCTGATGGTGTCTGGCGAGCCGATAAGACCGGTTTCAAACGCCTTTTGCGCTTTTTCTGTTGAACGCCAGGTTTGATACTCCTCCCAGAGATTGACCGTACCCGGGGCATAGTCGTGGGTACCGTTATATTCCAGGCAGAATATGAAAAAGGTCCAGCCGTCGGCCTTGGCACGGGCTTCTTCGTCGGTTTTTGCACACATAAAGCCAGATACAACGGCAATATTGGGGTTCGTCTCGTACTCCGCCAGTTTCTCAACACGATCGCTGGAGATAATGTTGTAGTACTTGTTTACCCAAGCCGTTGCCCCTTCAGGACTGGCAAATTGAAATCCCAACGCACCGATGCCTTTGTGCGCGGCATACTCAATGGTATTAAGATTTGAACATGCGACCCACAAAGGTGGATGAGGTTTTTGCAAAGGTTTCGGCAAGACATTACGTCGTGGCCATTGCCAGTACTTACCGTCGAAGGCGTAATCGGTACTCGTGAAACAGGGCAGCAGTGCACGCAGCCCCTCTTCGTAAATATCACGTTTCTCACGCACTTTGGCGCCAAACGGATGCAATTCGGTAGGACCGGCACCTTCACCTGTACCCAGTTCTACCCGGCCACCACTCAGTAAATCGAGATTAGCGACCTGCTCAGCCACCCGAATCGGATGATTCGTAGTCAGCTGAAAGACCCCATGACCCAATCGAATGTTCTTGGTTCGCTGGCTCGCGGCCGCAAGAAAGGCTGTGGGAGAGGATCCGTGAGAGTATTCTTCCAAGAAGTGGTGTTCTACTTGCCATGCGTAGTCATAGCCACAACGGTCGGCAATTTCTACCTGACTGAGGGCATTTTGAAAGTGTTCATACTCAGTCGTCGGCGTCCATGGCCGTGGAATTTGGTGCTCATAAAATATTCCGAACTTCATCTACCCACCCCTTCCTTATCCCTTCCTTTGATTGCGACCTACGTTAACCGTCATTCGCAAGTAAAACAAACCTTCGCCCCCTTACTAAAAAACAGATAAAAAAATGTAACTTTTTCTCTTCCGGCTAGGTATTCGTTACACCATTAACCAAGGAGTAATCATTCACCCGCTCTGACAACTTCCATGGCGGACAAGTGCCCACAGGGCGCAGCTGAAGCACTCATCTTGAGTACGCCGCCGATAACTGGACTGTTAATGCTGATATTTCGGCGCTACCCGTTGGCCACAAATCAAACTCTGTTCGTGGCCAGCATTTTTGCACCCGCCACCTTCTCAGGAAGCTCGGCTTAATCAAGCTGTAGCACTTCTATTCGCGCCAAACCAATGCTAACTTCGATGTTTTAATCCAGAAGCACAATGCCATGCAACTCCTCAGCTTTACGCAGAACAACAGCACCCGTATCGGTCTTCTAAATAACAATAACATTGTAGATTTGAGCATCCACGCTCCTTCTCTTCCAACTGAAATGACGGCCCTGCTAAACGCGGGTCCAGACGCACTTGCCACAGCACAAGCCGCACAGACAAACGCTGCAGACTTTGGATTGAATGATGTGCACTTAGAAAGCCCAATTTTGCGTCCAGGAAAAATACTCGCAGTGGGGCTCAACTATCGAGCCCATGCAGAAGAAAGCAATATGGAGATACCTAAGAATCCCATCATCTTCACCAAGCAAAATACTTCAATCAACGGTCCTTTCGATCCGGTGCATAAACCAGCAGAGACAAAGCTCCTAGACTACGAGGGTGAGTTGGCGGTAGTGATTGGCAAAAAATGTCGGCGTGTTCCCAAAGACAAAGCCCATCAGGTTATTGCCGGTTATTGCATTAATAACGATGTCAGCGTGCGCGATTGGCAACTACGCGGCAAGCCTCCACAATTCACAATGGGCAAGTCCTGGTCAACTCACTGTCCACTGGGGCCGACTTTAGTGATAGACGAAGATCTCGATCCTCATGCACTACATTTAAGAACTTTAGTAAATGGGGACGTGCGCCAAGACACCAACACCAGTGATCTGATATTCAACTGCTTTGAAATCATCGAATACCTCTCCACCGCGTTCATGCTTGAACCTGGCGATGTTATTGTCACCGGCACACCTTCCGGCGTCGGCATGGCAATGAAACCTCCCTGTTCATTGCAAACAGGCGACAAGGTACGCGTCGAAATCGAGGGGCTGGGCTATATCGAGAACGAGATTATTGACGAGCCCGCAGATACTGCCTGCTACTAATACAGCCTGCTACTTATACCAAGCAACTTATACTAGGCAATTGGGACTACAAATTAAGCACAGCCAAGCGCGCAAGCGCTTTGGCTGGTGACTTAAGGTCTTGAGTTTCTAACATCTCACACCCATCGCGATACATTTCATCGAGGTCGCTGGGATACTGACTACATTCTTCAGGTCGATCTTGGTAGATCGCGCAGGTATATCCGGCATCTGGACCCTCCGGGGATTCCAGCCAGGGGCAATCAGCAAGTTGTTCACCAGTTTCTGGAGAAACCCAAATTTGGCCATGACGTACGTATTCGGCGACGGCGGGACGGGCTGCCGTCCACCATTGAATATCAGCTTCGGAAGCTGCAAGACGTCCACCGCCATAGATCTGACAGCATCGACCGCACGCATTGCAGGCTTTCACTCAATAGTTATCTCTGGATAGTGTGGGTCCCACAAGTCGTCTGCCAGTGAAGCGTCAATTTGATCCGGGTGGACATTGGATATGCCTTGATCGACTGCCGCCATTGCGACGTTACGAGCGACATGTGCCGATACTGAACGCAGTCGCTCGATGGCTGGGTAGAGCATGCCTTTGGCCAACTCTTCGTCTGTCATTGCCTCTGCACAAGCTTGAGCCGCAACAGTAACCATTTCATCTGTAACGCTGACACTCTTTGCCAGCAGGGCACCTAAGCCTAGCCCTGGAAAAATAAAGACATTGTTACCCTGGCCAATGACAAAGGTCTTGCCGTTGAATTCGACCGGGGCAAAAGGGCTACCGGTTGCGACTAGTGCACGACCGTCGGTCCACCGGATAACATCTTCTGGCTTGGCTTCGGAAAGCGAGGTCGGGTTAGAAAACGGCAAAACGATGGGCCGCTCACAGTTATCTAGCAGCGATCGTACAATTTCTTCAGTAAACGCGCCTGGCTGCCCAGACGAACCTATCAAAATCGTTGGCTTGTACGCGTCAACCACGCTCTCAAGATCGCGCTGGGTAGGGTCAGCTAGACCATGTCGACTGGCCACTTCCAACGGCCACGCAAGGTCCAATTTATAGCTGTCGCGAATTTCTTGGTCATCGACTAGCAAGCCGCGGCTATCAAGGATGGCAATACGCTCTTGAACATCTGCATCACTTAAGCCGGCCATACGCATGGCCACACGGATTTGATTGGCGATGCCAGCTCCGGCTGCACCTGCACCGTGAATGACAACACGTTGTTCCGACCACTGGGCCCCAGATATCTTCAAGGCAGAGTAGATCCCTGCCAGCGTCACTGCACCCGTGCCTTGTACATCGTCGTTGAATGACAACAAGGTAGATCTGTGGCGGGCAAGGATAGATACAGCGTTGTCCTTACGAAAATCTTCCCACTGCAACAGTGTCCCAGGAAAAACCTTACATACTGCTTCGACGAACTCATCAATGAACGATATGTAGTCATCGCCTTCTAAACGTCGGTGTCGCCAGCCGAGGTATAAATCATCATCCAACAGCGCTTGGTTGTTGGTGCCTACGTCTAGAGAAACCGGCAGCGTCTCGCCAGGATGCAGGCCTGCACCCGCCACATACAGGGCTAGCTTACCAACAGAAATGGCCATACCACCTGCGCCTTGATCACCGATTCCCAAAATGGACTCATTGTCCGTGGCAACGATAAGGCGTACCGGATGGTCGATCTTTAACTTTTGAAGAACGTTTGCCATGTTGCCGCGCATGCTTGGGTCAATCCACACACCTCGAGCACGCTGAAAAACATGACTATAGCGCTCACAGGCGAGACCCACTGTGGGCGTATAAACGATTGGCATGAACTCTGCCATATTCTCAGTCAATAACCGGTAATAAAGGTGCTCATTGCGATCTTGCAGCGCTAACAGTTCAACATAGCGTTCGAGTGGATCATCTGACGAAGTAACGGCCGCGTACGCACGTTGTAGTTGCTCTTCAGGCGTGCTGACATGAGGCGGCAAGTGGCCCTGGAGGTCGAGCATCTCACGCTCTGCCAGCGTAAAGGCTGAACCCTTATTTAGCAGTGGGTCCTGCAGAACTTCTAGGCCGCGTTTGGATGTAGCAAAAAATCTCGGTTGGCTGCTCATGCCTACCCTTAGCTCAAATTGACGGCGCATCATACGCCGTTCAAACGAAATTAGAACTGCAGGCTATGATTTACTGGACTTCCACATCAATCCCGCGCCTCGCACGCTCTTGCTGCAACCGTTGCGCGTCGGAACTTTGCAGTGGCGACTTTTCATCTTCAGCCAGCGTACCTTCACGGTGGCGGTGCGACTTATCCGCATCGAATGAAATTACTTTCTCAGGGGTAATATCTAGTACTAGCCGCAGTGGCGAATCAAGCAGGCTGTAAAAGTCGTCTTCCCCACTCTGGTCGTCTGGCGAGACTTTCTTCGAAAGAGCCCGATAGAATTTCAATTTAGTGTCTTCATCGTCAACAAAAACACCTCGACCCTTAAAGGTAACGGCGCCCATCGGGCACTCAGGATCTTGGCTGGTACGGCCGCTTACTGTCACCGACACTCGAGGGTCTCGCTTAATGGCGCTGGCACGATGGCGATGAGCCGCGAAAGTTATCCAGATGTGTCCATCTTGCCAGACGAATGAATGCACCACGCCAACGGGCCAATGGTCCTTAGTCCCCCACATCAATACACACTCGGGCGCCTTGGTCATTAACAGATCAATTTGCTCATCACTATGGCGGTAGATTGAGACCACTTCGTGGTCGGTAGCCTTGCTCATATGTCGGTCCCTAATTTTCCAAAGATAGAAAGTAGCACGCGTTCTTATTTCTTGTCATCATCAGACCTTCTTCTGGGGAGAGAATATGAGCACCGAGCCTGCAAAGCTCACCAAGTTTCAGCTTTTTTGCTATGGCATTACCGACATGCCACTGCATTTCGCATTGACTCCTGTGCTTATTTTCGTCCCCAAATACTACACCGCTGAACTGGGTCTCAGCCTTTTCGTTGTCGGTAATTTCATGCTTCTGGCGCGTGTGCTCGACGTCTTTACCGACCCCCTTATCGGATACTGGAGTGACCGTACGCAGACCCGCTGGGGACGCCGCCGCCCGTGGATCGTCGCAGGCGCACCACTGATGATGGCGAGTTTCTATTTCCTCTTTATACCTGTAGAGAATGCCGGTGCGGTCTACTTGATTGGCTGTCTTGCGGTTCTTTATCTAGCGCTCACCATGATGCTCATCCCTTACTACGCATGGGCTGCCGAGCTTTCACCTGAATACAACGAACGCTCCCGCATTACCGGGTGGCGTTCAGCCATCGGTATTGTCGGCAGTATGCTGGTTCAGTTTGTACCCATCTTTTTTCTTGTTTTCTACGCTTACGGCGGAGACGGCGCGGTGATGCAAATCATTGCTTATATGATGGTGGTGCTGTTACCGATCAGCGTTTTCCTAACC
>JBNMMV010000021.1:0-24546 GCA_051270205.1 Limisphaerales bacterium | reverse complement strand
GATCTGAGCGACAGTGCGTTGGAGGGTGTTAGTGCACGAGTACTTGCAGCACATGACGACCCTATTATCCCTATCAATCAGTTTTCTAAGCTGCCGGGTACTATCCAAATCGAAACCACCAAGTATGGTGGACACACCGCCTACCTGAAGAACTATCGGTTCGAGTCATGGCTGGACACCTACGCCGAGAAATACTTCGCGGCGGAGCTCGCACTGCATAGCGTTTGACATCCCAGGGCCACCCTCCCTATTGTTAGCATGCAAAGAGGTTAGGCATGGGAAGAATTCCAATAAGAACAAAAAGTTTTTATGGCATGGGGGCCATGGCGGAGTCGGTATTTCTCTATACCTTCGGCTTTCTGGCAATGCTGTACTACAACCAAGTGCTGGGGTTACCTGCGACCTTAGCCGGCCTTGGACCCACGCTCGCTTTGGTTTTCGACGCCATTACAGATCCGCTGATCGGCTCTTGGTCTGATCGCTTTAAGTCTAAAAAATGGGGCCGGCGACATCCGTTCATGCTGGCCGCCCCAATCCCTGTAACGCTGTGCTTTTTCGCCATATTCAATCCTCCTGACGGCGCATCGAATACCACCCTTTTCCTCTGGTTGATCGGGTTTTCCATCCTGCTACGCTCTTTCATGACCTTGTACTTCGTGCCTCACCTGGCGCTAGGCGGGGAAATGAGTAAGGACTACCACGAGCGCAGCTCAGTAATGTCGTACAACAACCTTGGCGCCTATATTGGCGCAGCCGGGGCATCCTTTCTAAGCCTTAGCTTCATTTTTGTAGCGACTGCCGAACATGGCAATGGCTTGCTCAACCCAGAAGCGTATCCCAGATTTTCTATTTGGGCTTGTGCGACAGTTTTCATAGCCCTGTACGCCAGCGCCTGGTTTACCCGCGATAGAATCCCCACACTTTCGCAACCAAAAGCGGATGCGCCGAATTTTAGCCCAGCCAATCTAGTCGCCGACCTACGCGCAGTTTTGTCGAATAGAAATTACCTTTTTCTGCTGCTGGGTCTTTTGTTTCTGAGCATCACCATCGGCATGCGCGCCGCGTTCAACCAGTATATGAACATTTTCTACTGGGAGCTTTTACCTTCTGAGATCCGATGGTTCGTGCTCGGAAGTGTCTGTGGTTATCTCGCGGGCTTTCTGTTCGCCTACAAAATTCACCGCAAATTTGATAAACGACTGACCATTATCGTCTCGGTCATCCTCTATGCGTTTATGGATGCAATGCCTGTCATATTGCGTATGGCTGGGGTATTTCCTGAAAACGGCACACCGAATCTATTCCCTTCAATATTGGTTTTTCACGGCTTGGGGTCTGCTGGCCTGAGCATTCTAAATATAAGCGTTATGTCAGCCCTCGCAGACGTGGCGGACGAAAACGAATATGTAACCGGTCAACGCCAAGAAGGCGTGCTTTATTCCGCACGAAGTTTTTTCTCCAAAGCCGATCGTGCGGTGGGCACCTTCCTTGCAGGTTTGACCATTGATCTCATTGGTTTCCCGGCAAAAGCTGTACCGGGCGAGGTAGAGGCACAGACAATCTATCTACTCGGCGTAATGGATTCACCGGTAACCATCATTCCCGCGCTAATCGGGGCCTGTTTATATGCAGGGTACCGGATCAATGCGACGACGCATGCCAAAATGCGAGAACAGCTTGACCTTCGCCGCGCTAACGCACCCAACGGCTAATCAAAGGCGCCAACGCGAGTAAAACCAGACCCGCCACCACGCCAATGACACCCACTAGATAGAACGTCTCTTGATAGACCACCAAGGAGGCTTGGGCATTGCCCACTGCCCCTTTGTCGACACTGGCAAGTGTGGCGATCATGCCGGCAACGTAGTGCGCCACTGAAGAGGCAAGAAACCACACCCCCATCATTAGTCCAACAACCTTCGGTACGGCGAGCTTGGTCACCATAGATAGTCCAACTGGCGATATACAGAGTTCTCCAGATGTATGCACCAGATAGGCCAGCGCCAGCCAAAGCATGGCTACTTGACCATTGCTGTTGGCTTGCTCTATGCCATAGACCAACAAGAAGAAACCAAGACCTGCCTGCGTTACACCCAGCCCAAACTTAACGCTGCTACTTGGCTCCATGCCGCGTTGCCCCAGCCACATCCACAACATGGAAAACAACGGTGCCAACAGGACAATAAAGCCAGGATTGAAGAACTGAAGCTGCGACGCTGTCACCGTCAAACCCAACAGCTCTTTTTCGACATTACGATCAGCAAAAAGATTCATCGAGCTGCCAGCTTGCTCAAAAAGGGCCCAGAAGATTACCGAATACGCTGTAAGGAAGAGCAGTAAACCCATGCCTTTCCTTTCCTCGACAGAGCAAGCCGTAAACATAAACGCCAGTACACCAACGATCACCAATATGGATGCCACTGAAAGCAGACCGCCGACAATTTGTTGGTGTTGCATAAGCCACCAACACAGCACCACAAACGAGGTGATGCCAAGATATATCCACTGCATCATCTTGTCCGGGCTCGGTGAAGGGGTTTCGCCCTTTCCTTCAAGCCAACCAGCCCCGCCAATAAAAGTCAGCAGTCCAATCAACATGCCGATACCGGCCAAGCCAAACCCATAGGACCAGCCGTAGACCTCACCCACATAGCCGCAAGTCAACGCTGCCAATACTGCACCGACATTGATGCCCATATAGAAAATGGTGAAGCCACCGTCTCGTCGCGGATCATTTTTGCCGTACAGCTCACCGACGATGCTGGAAATACTTGGCTTTAGAAGTCCAACGCCGACAATGATCAACGCCAAGGAAAGGTAAAACACTTGCAGTGCAGTGTCATCGCGCACCAGTTCAGCACCGATTCTGCCTGCGGCGTCTATGCTTGCGGCGTCACCTTCAAATGCCATTCCTAAATGGCCCAAACACAGCAAACAGGCACCAATGACGACGGCCTTTTTGAAGCCAAGATAACGATCAGCGACCAATCCCCCAATGACTGGCATCAAATACACTAAGGATGCATAGCCCGCGTAAATGCCACTGGCCTCGCCGTCCGAAAATAACCAGTGCTTGGTCAGATAAAGCACCAGCAGGCCTCGCATGCCATAAAAGCTAAAACGCTCCCACATTTCAGCGAAGAACAGGATCACCAAGCCACGGGGATGACCCATTAGCGTGGTAGATGTCACGGTTGGACTTCCGCTGGAAAAATTCCCGCTTTAAGCAACGCTGATGGCACCACTCTGCCAAGCTTTCCCTGCAACCACTCGGCACCGGTGAGAAGCGTTTTCAAATCCAAATCATGTTCAACGCCACTGCGATCTAGTAAATAGGCGAGATCTTCGGTTGCGATATTTCCGGTGGCATTCGGCGCAAACGGACAGCCGCCAATGCCACCCATGCTGGCGTCGAGCGTTGTGACCCCAGCAAGCACTGCGGCCTGGGCATTGGCAATGCCAGTATTACGCGTGTCATGAAAATGGGCGCGCAGTGGAATCTCACCGGCTGTGAGCTCTGATAGTGCACCAAACAAATCTGTCACTTGGGTCGGTACGCCAACGCCAATAGTATCTGCCAAGGCAATTTCACAAGGCTCACATTCGATAAGCTCACTGACGATGTTAATCACCTCTTGGGCGGCCACATCACCACTAAAGGGGCAACCAAAAGCTACCGCGATGGTAACTTGAACTGGGAATCCCGAGTCTCTGCCTTGGCGAAGAATGTCCTGCGCCATGCTCACGCCATGACGCAAGTTCATGCCTTGGTTCTTCTCACCAAAAATATCTGAAGCACTAATAACAATGCCGGCTTCATCAACCCGTTCGGTCGCACGCAATCGATCATAACCCCGTTGATTGAGCACCAAACCGGTATAGCGCACGTCACCACGTTGGGGTAAACCTGCGCACACGGCCTCAGCATCTGCCATTTGAGGGACTACTTTTGGGTGGACAAAACTAGTAACTTCAATCCGTTTGCTGCCGGATGCCAAAGCAAAATCAATGAGTTGTAGTTTTTCTTCGGTGGACAGGTGCGCGGATTCGTTTTGCAATCCGTCGCGTGGACTTACTTCCATTATGGTGATCGCGTTACTCATCTACGAATTCCTTAGGCTAAAAACCCTCTCGCAAAGAAACAGTTTTGTTGAATGCAGGACCGCGATCATCGTCGTCCCGATAAAAATAGCCTTGCCGTTCAAATTGAAAATTTCGGCTATCGTGCTCAAGGATGGCAGGTTCAACATATCCTTGAGAGATGTGTAGAGAATCTCCGTTCAAGTCATCTATAAAGCTGTCAGCACTCGGATCTGGCACTTTAAAAAGGCGTTCGTATTGACGCACCTCAACCGCTTGCGCAGTTGCTTTCGACACCCAATGAACAACACCATTGGGTTTCAAGCCGCTGGTGTCCGAACCGCTCTTTGAATCAGCAAAATAGGTACAGATTAGCTTGTTGATCTCACCATCATCACCCACTTCCACTTCATCACAGCGAATGATGAAGCCGTAACGCAGACGCACCATCTCTCCTGGCGCCAAACGCTTCCACTTTTTAGGCGGCGTCATCGTAAAATCGTCCCGTTCTATGTACAGCGTCTGAGAGAATGGAATCTCCCTGCGCCCTAACGCTTCGTTTTGGGCATG
Source organism: Limisphaerales bacterium (assembly GCA_051270205.1). Taxonomy (GTDB): domain Bacteria; phylum Pseudomonadota; class Gammaproteobacteria; order Pseudomonadales; family Azotimanducaceae; genus UBA4421. Next base: position 19,896 of record JBNMMV010000021.1, on the reverse strand, counting down.
CCAAGGACCATCGACCATGATGCCCTCACCAGGCCAGTTCGATATGTGCACTTCCAATGGATCGAGTACACCCATTCCCCGTGGGGCTCGGCTTTCTAGGTCACGACGAATGCAGAACTCCAACAGATTCATCTCGACACGGTTGTCTTGTTTGGTGACCCCTATCCGTGTGCAAAAATCCCGAATGGCTTCCGGGGTTACACCACGACGGCGTAATCCAGCCAATGTTGGCATGCGCGGATCATCCCAACCAGAAACATGCTTTTCTTCCACTAGACGAGCCAACAATCGCTTGCTCATCACCGTATATTCTAGACCTAAGCGAGAAAATTCGATTTGCGGTGGGTGATAGTTAACGTTGGCATTCGCAAGGACCCACTCGTACAAAGGCCTATGATCTTCAAATTCGAGGGTGCACAAAGAGTGACTAATGCCTTCTAAGGCATCACAAATACAGTGAGTGAAATCGTACATTGGGTAAATGCACCACTGATCTTGAGTACGCTGATGACTGATGTGGCGGATGCGGTACAGCACAGGGTCGCGCAGGTTGATATTTGCAGAGGCCATATCGATCTTCGCGCGTAACACGTGTTCACCGTCTACAAACTCGCCCGCTCTCATGCGCGCAAAGAGATCTACGTTCTCGTCGACAGATCGCTCGCGATAAGGTGAGTTTTGTCCTGGCTCCGTCAGCGTGCCTCGACCGAGACGAATTTCTTCCGCATTGAGGCTGCAAACGTAGGCTTTGCCGTCTTTGATTAGGGTCATGGCGAAATCAAACAACTCTGAAAAATAGTCAGAGGCATGCGTAAGCTCGCTCCACTGAAAGCCAAGCCAGGCAACATCGGTCTGTATCGCCTGGGCGAACTCCTCACTTTCTTTACTGGGATTGGTATCATCAAAACGCAGAAAAGATCGACCACCAAATTCTTCTGCCACGCCGAAATTCAAGCAAATGCTCTTCGCATGCCCGATATGTAGGTAACCGTTGGGTTCTGGCGGAAAGCGTGTAATTACGCCATTGGGGAGACGACCAGCTTGGTTGTCACTGTCAATTCGTTGACGGATGAAATCTTTGGAATCTTGATCCATTGCCTAATTTTTTTTCTTCACCTGCGGGATGCGCATCTTGCACTACACTTGAGGAATGGAAAACCCCAACGAGGAGAATCCTGAACAGGGCTCAGAAAGCTCAAACTCCCTGCAAGACTGGATCGACCGGGCTAAACGTGCCCACGAACTGGTGGGTGCGGTCGATCTAAAAAAGGTCGATCATGTGGGAGGGGTTGACGAAGTAGTCGTTGAGGTCGACGAACTACAAGCAAATCTGACTAAGTTCATCACCACCGCATTCGAATAGGTATACTTAGCCACATCTCAACTTTATCGATCGCTTTTGCTAACCAATCGATGGTGGGTGGGCTTAGTTGGACTGACGGCTCTACTCACGGCTTCCCTTTTTCTAGCGTGGACCAAACCACCCCACGTCGCTCTCGCGACTGGGCTTGCAGGTGAGCACTGGTATCGAGTAGAGCTCGCCGCCGATCATGTCGGTTATATGCGCACCCACGCATTCAACGACGCCCAAGGCGCTTGGCACTTCGACAGCACAACGCACTACGGCTTAGCAGGCAGTGCGCCCACAACCCTGACCAAGCATCTGATATTCGACCCAATGCCTCCCTTCAGCCTTGTTTCGGCGCACTACGCACAAAACAACACCTCATCTGTAAAGCTTGTTCATAGCGCAGGCAATTACCTCGCCACCGTTAGTCGGCAGGGTCGAGAGCGTCAAATCGAAGTCAACTGGCACTATACTCTGGAGGACTTCCTTGCCTTCGAATCCTGGTTAGAAACCACCACCCCTCAAGCAGGCAACACTCACCCAGTTAAAAATATAGACTTCGAACGTCTCTCCATCACCCAACGTGTGTTTCGCATTGTTGGGCAAAACCCGACTGGGTATCTGGTAGAAACTAACGCGCCAAACTCAGCAACCACTACCCAACTCAACCAAAACTACCAACCCGTTGAATTGGAAATGGCGGGGATTTTCAAGTTTTCTCGGACCGATCAAGCGGGTGCCACGCCGGCAACAAAAGTCGCAACTAAGATCCACTACCTATTTCCGCTCAGCGAACGTTTGGTCGATCACAAACAAATTACTGACCTTGTCCTATCTACAGTGCCAGCTTTACCAACCATTCTAGATTCGCCGTTTAATACTCGCTCGCGACCGTCCCAGGAAGATCCTGCACAGCACCTCGACCAGTCACTTCAATGGCCAGTGGGACATGCCAAAATCGAAGCCCTTATGGACACGCTGCCGACCAAAGAACGAACCCCAGAACAATTGGTGAAGATAACTTATGAATTGCTACGCTATGAAGAAGGCAAGCCAGCTGGTTCTGTCTTAAAAGCTCTGGAGACGGGTTATGGTGAATGTACTGACTTCGCCGATTTGTTCACCACCCTCGCTCGCACAGCGGGCATTCCAGCTCGCACAGTGTACGGCTTGGCCTATAGAGACAGCACTAGCCCAGCGATGATGTTCCATGCCTGGAACGAGATTTTTTATAGCGGGCAATGGCTTAGTGTTGACCCGACCTGGAACCAAGCAAGCACGGATGCGACCCACCTTAAACTCAACGACACACAATCAACGCTGTTAATTCATGCCCTAAACACAGCGCCATTCAAGTTTGTGGTAAACCGCAAAAGCTACCAGCGCTAGAACATAGCTTTGATCTGGGGGCTAGTCCTTCTGGCGCAGCAATCCTTCTTGACTCACCGAGGCGATCAACTCGCCATCTAGGGTAAAAAAGTCACCATGGATAAGCCCCCTCGCACCTTCAGCAAGCGTGGTACGTTTGTGAAACAACAACCATTCACCCATGGGTACATTTCGATGGATCCATAACGCATGATCAAGGCTCGCCATTTGCAGCTGATTCCTGGAAATCTCACTCTGATGAGGCAGAGCCGCAGTACTGACAACCGACATATCCGATGCAAAGCCAAGAATCGCACGCGCAAGCGCTTGATCGGTGACTATCTGCGGAAAGCGAATCCAGGTGGGATTGTGAAATCTATTTTGAGCCCAGGCATCGGACCCAATTTGAAATACACTGCGCACTTCGAACGGCCAAGGCTTACGCGCCAACATGCCTAGTCTTGGATCATCACCCAGCGCTTTGGCACAATCCACGTCATCCTTAAGCTCTTCAGGCAAGGGGACATTCGGCATCGAGTGTGCGTGATCGTAACCCACCTCATCGATCTGAAAAGAGATGTCCATACTGAATATAGGTTTACCCATTTGTACAGCAACAACACGCCGGGTTACAAAACTACGACCATCGCGAATCCGCTCCACTTCGTAAAGTACCGGCCGATCGACGGAACCTACGGTGAGAAAATAAGCGTGCAACGAATGCGCCACCACGCCCTCAATGGTCCGCGTTGCGGCGACAATTGCCTGTGATAAAACCTGCCCACCGAAAAGCCGGGTAGGATTGCGCGTTTCGTTTTGGCCTAGAAAAAGATTTTCTTCAATCCGTTCTAAATCCAACAACTCGACTAAGCCTGACGCCAGGCCTTCAATTTGATTCATATGATCTTGCATCAAAGCTACAAATTGCCCTCATAGTCTGCATTAACTGCACCATCAATTTGGCGAGCCATATCATTGTCGCCGCCTCTTCTTGCAGCATACATTTCACCGAACGAGACTTTGTGTTTCTCCGGCCATTCTTCCGGCTTCCATAGCTGCGAGCGAATAAACGCTTTCGCGCAATGAAAGAAGACTTCGTCTACTTGCACCCGTATCGCCAGGGTTGCAGGTTTTCCACGCGCCGCAAGCCGCTCCAAAATTTCTGGATTCGCGGTAAGTTCTGCCCGTCCATTCACCCGAAGCGTTTCGCTCGTACCTGGAATGATAAAAATTATTCCAACGCGCGGATTGTCCAATACGTTTAGGTGGCCATAGGCGAGCTTGTTACCTGGGCGGTCGGGTATGAGCAACGTTCGATCATCAACCACCTCAACAAAGCCGGCAGCATCACCCTTGGGCGAGGCATCGATTGCCCCCTGTGTATCGCTGGTTGCAAGGATTAGAAAGGACGTTTGGGCTATAAATTCTTTTGCATAATTGTCTAGCGAATCGCCATTCTTTTCTGCAAGACCAGGAATCTCATCACCGATGATCGCCCTTAGCTCCACTTCCGTTCTGACAATATAAGAATCTGTATGTTGCTCTGTCACGCTCATTGCGCCATTTTGCCTCTATTTGCTAGTGGGGAGACTAGTGCCGATACTCTTGATTGTGGATACTAAGCCCCAGTTTATCGAACTACCACACCATAGGACATTATGACTGACCCCAAGACCGAATTCGTAGAACGCTGCCTAGCAGCACTAGCACACAACACGGCTTATCCAAATTTGTCGACGGATCTGCCCGACGCAACCACTGACATAGCATATGACATTCAGCAAACATTCCTTAGAGCGCGAGGCGAATCCATTGTCGGCTACAAAGCCGCGCTCACCGCACTGCCCGCCCAACAGGCAATGGGGCTCACAGACCCTGTTTTAGGGGTGCTACTCACCTCAACCCAAAAATCGACTACCGCGCCCATTCAGGTCAAGCCCGGCGGCATACTCGAAACCGAATTAGGCTACACGCTGAACGATTCCGTTAATGAGCAAGTGACCGCGGACAACGTCATGTCAGTAGTGGCCAGTGTTGCGCCAATTGTCGAAATTGCACACCCAAATTTGGCAAGCCGACCTCAGGGGATAGATTTGATAGCTACCAATTCGGCGACATTTGGCTATGCCAATGGCCCGGTGCTCGCGCACACTGAAATAGATCTAGACGAGGTAGATACCGAGCTTCTTAGCGGCGACCAACGGCTTTTCGGCGGCTCATCAAAAGAGGTGATGTCCGGCCAACGAAACGCACTCGCCTGGCTTATCAACACAGCTCTGTCGCTGGGATATCCATTGCAAGCTGGACACTTATTAATGACTGGCTCTGTCGGCGGCATCACCCCCGCTGAAGTTGGTGCATACCGAGCGGTGTATCAACATCGCGGGCAGCACCTTGCCGAAATTAATTTCGAGATTTGCGGAGTCGACTAACCACCTTCAGACCAAGTTTTTATCAGCTCATCATAAGAAATGGTCTCACCTTGAGGCTTTTCATTGTCGAGCTTAGGTTTTGGTGCACCCGGTTGGGCAAACCAATATTCGGCGCCCAACTCTTCGTTTAATTGCGGCCCGCATTCGCCTAGAACCCCGTGACGCTCAAGTCGCTCTAACACGCGGTCTTGTTGACTTGCGAGATTGTCCATCGCTTGCTGGGGGCTTACTTCCCCACTTACAGCACTGGCAACGTTGGCCCACCACAGTTGTGAAAGCTTTGGGTAGTCCGGCACATTAGTGCCAGTGGGGGTCCACAAAACTCGCGCTGGACTCCGATAGAATTCCACCAAACCACCAAGCTTAGGGGCCATTTCAGTCATGGTATCCGACTGCAAATCGGAATTTCGGATCGGCGTTAAACCCACTACCGTTTTCTTCAATGAGACAGTTTTTGAAGTGACGAACTGCGCATATAACCAGGCTGCTTTGCGTCGTTCCAAAGGCGTACTCTTCATCAGCGTCCAGGAACCCGTGTCCTGATAGCCTAGCTTCATGCCTTCTTGCCAATACGGGCCGTGAGGCGATGGTGCCATGCGCCATTTGGGCGTTCCGTCTTCATTCACCACAGCCAATTGCTGCTTAATCATGTCTGCAGTAAAGGTTGTGTACCAAAATATTTGCTGCGCAATGTGACCTTGTGCAGGTACCGGACCCGCTTCAGAAAAAGTCATTCCCCCAGCTTCTGGCGGCGCAAAGCGCTTTAGCCAATCCATGTACTTCGTCAACGCATACACGGCAGCAGGTCCGTTGGCAGCGCCACCGCGACTCACTGAAGAACCAACAGGACGACAGGACTCGGCTCGAATACCCCACTCATCTACTGGTAAGCCGTTAGGAATGCCTGCATCTCCGGCGCCAGCCATAGATAGCCAAGCATCGGTAAACCGCCAACCCAACGATGGATCCTTCTTGCCGTAATCCATATGGCCGTAGACGCGTTGGCCATCTAAGTTTTCGACGTGAACAGAAAAGAACTCGGCAATGTCTTCATAAGCTGACCAGTTAATAGGTACACCCAATGCGTAACCGTAGAGGCTCTGGAACTGCGCCTGCAATTCTGGTCGCTGGAACCAGTCGTAGCGAAACCAATATAGATTGGCAAACTGTTGGTCGGGAAGCTGGTAGATTTTGCCATCGGGTCCGGTGGTAAAGCTCAGACCAATGAAGTCGTCCAGATCAAGTGTGGGAGAAGTAACCGAAGCACCCTCGCCTTCCATAAAATCACTGAGCGGTACTACGTAGCCATATCTCGCATGAGTACCGATCAGATCCGAATCGTTCACATAGGCGTCATAAACATTCTCGCCTGACTGCATTTGTGTCTGCAGCTTTTCAATGACATCGCCTTCCTGAATTAGGTCGTGATTGACCTTGATTCCGGTGACGTCAAAAAATGCCTTGGCAAGGGTTTTAGATTCATATCCGTGGGTGGTTAAGTTCTCTGAAACGACGTTTATCGTCATACCTTCGAATGGCTGGGCAGCTTGGGTAAACCAAGCAAGTTCAGCAGCAGCCTCATCCTGGGTAAGCGTAGATGGTTGGAACTCATCGCTTATCCAACGTTTTGCGTTTGCTTGATAATCGACACCCTGAGCTTCGTTTTGGGCGCCTCCCGCTGAGTTATTTTGAGCAGGATCCTCTGAGGAACAAGCACCGACGATGAGCACCAACGCCACCACAGACCAATGCCACCAATTTGGCCACAAATTTGTTTTTTCGAGAGTGCGTCGCACGTCTATCCCCTAGCATTAAAACCGCAGTATAGAGTCCTTAGCCCCATCGCATAAGCCCTACTGCAACCACTACTGAAACCCCCGTGGCCGGCAATACCGGCTCACCGACCACGCCCATCCAACAAAGGTGAATAAATGCAGCGGATAGCAACGAAATGAAAAAGCGATCACCCCGGGTCGTTTCAATTGGCAGCAGACCTTTACGCATAACCGTCGGTCGCCAAAGCTCCCAAACGGTCATAACAATTAACGCGCTACCAATAAACAAAAAGAAGAGCGCCGTGGGTCCTGTCCATGCCATCCACGCCACTACGACACCCGCCCTAACGCAAAACCTTTGACTAGATGTTTACGCACGAACCACACCACGATGAGTCCGGGGACCACCGTAAGCACGCCTGCAGCCGCCAGCACGCCCCAGTCAATGCCCGAGGCACTGACAGTACGCGTCATTACAACGACGATGGGTTTGGCTTCGGAGCCAGACAACGTCCTCGCCAGTAGCAGCTCAACCCAACTGAACATGAAACAGAAGAACAATGTGACACCTATCGCACCCCGGTTTATGGGCAAAAATACTCGAGTGAAAAAATAGCCAAAGCTATGGCCGTCGAGGCGCGCCATTTCATCTAGTTCGCGGGGTACGCCGGAGAAAAACCCTTCAAGAATCCACACGGACAAAGGCACTGTAAACATACAATGCGCCAGGGCTACTGCCCAGGGTGTGTCAAACAGACCGATCGCCGAATAGAGCTGAAAAAAGGGCAGTAAGAAAACAGCAGGGGGCGCCATACGGTTGGTTAGCAGCCAGAAAAAGAGTTGGCGGTCACCCAAGAAACGATAGCGCGAAAAGGCATACGCCGCAGGTATTGCAACCATCAGCGACAGCGCACTGTTAAGTCCAACGTAGGTCAGCGAGTTACCAAATGCCTCTAGCCATACCGGGTTTGTGTATATTTCCATAAAGTTCTGCAGCGTCGGCGCGCTGGGAAATAACTCAAATTCGCCTAACACATCTTCGTTTTTGCGAAACGCGACAGTGAGAAGCCAATAGAGCGGCAATGTCAGGTACACACAGTAGCCTATTAGCACGCCCCTTCCGATTGTAGAGTTAGCGCTCATCGTTACGCATCACTGTTGAATAAAACAACCAACAAAACAGCAGGATGAAAAGGAAGTAGATAATCGAGAAAGCCGACGCCGGTCCCAAATCGAACTGGCCCACTGCCATTGTTGTCAGGTATTGACTTAAAAAAGTTGTCGCATTACCTGGCCCACCACCCGTCAACACAAAAGGTTCGGTGTAAATCATGAAAGAATCCATAAGTCTTAGCAGCACAGCAATAACCAGAACACCGACAATGCGCGGCCATTCGATTAGCCGGAAAGTCTGCCAGCCACTTAATCCGTCTAACTCACCCGCCTGGTAGTAGGCGTTGGGGATGGAGCTCAAACCCGCGAAAGCCAACAAAGCAACTAACGAGCTCCAATGCCAAACGTCCATCGCCAGAAGCGTGAACCAGGCGTCACCGCTGTTAGCCGTGAAATTATACTCAAGTCCCAGCGCATTTATGGTCACGCCTAAAAGCCCAATGTCTGGTCTGGCGAAGAGTTGCCAAATAGTGCCCACGACATTCCACGGAATAAGCAAGGGAACGGCAAGAAATACCAGCAAGAACCCAGCCCACTTGCCATCGCGTGGTATGCCTTTGGCCACCAATATTCCAAGCGGCAATTCAATGGCCAGCACTGAAAAACTAAACATCAGCTGGCGTATAAAAGCATCTTGGAATCTTGAGTCAGTGAGGGTTTCTATGTACCACTCAAAACCGACATAAAACCGACTGTTGAAATCTAGTATGTCTTGTACTGAGTAGTTCACTACCGTCATGAGCGGAATGACTGCACTAAAAGCCACTATCAGCACTACCGGCAAAACGCCGAGCCAAGCTCTATTGTTGTGCGGTCTAAAGTCCATGCTGACTCACTTGCTGACCTTGTTTAAACCCAACCCAACGAGCAACCTCGACCCTAACGGAAGAACCAACGGCGAGATCTACAGCACCATCAACCACAAAGGTCTCTTGTTTGCTCGTCTGCAGGGTGATTTCGCCCCAGACCTGGCCATCACGAGTGCCCTTAGACTTTGTGCCAAGAACTTTAGCTTCGATATCACCCTCGCACCCCTCTGGGCGAATGCGCGCCCATTCAGGACGAAAGCCAATGCGATCGACTGCCTCGTCAGATGAATCTAACAAGTTCATGCCCGGGCTTCCGACGAAGTGCGCGACAAACTCGTTGACTGGCTCCTCATAGATTTGACGAGGGGTCCCGGTTTGCACAATTCCATCTTGGCTCAGCAAGCTAACTTGTTGGGCAAAAGTTAGCGCTTCGGTTTGATCATGGGTCACATAAACCATGGTGACCCCGGTGTCGTCCTGGGCGCGACGTAGTGTTTGGCGGAGAGACCACTTACGAGCAGGCTCTACTGCCGTTAGTGGCTCATCCAACAAGACTAGCGAAACATCACTACGGGCAAGTGCTTTACCAACTGCCAGCAGCTGTTTTTGAAACAAGCTCAACGACCGAGGCTTTTGATTGAGCACGTCGCCGAGCCCTAGCTCATTCGCGAGCCACTCAACCCTTTGGCTTTGCTCGTGCCCGGTGATGCCAGAAGCTTTGAGGGGTACGCACATGTTGTCGGCCACACTCAGACCTTCATAGACCACTGGAAACTGGAACACTTGCGCCACTTTGCGTTCGAATCCATTCAGATTTGTGACGTCGACATCATCAAATAGGATTCGACCCTTGGTAGGTATAAGAAGGCCAGACATCAGGTTCAATAACGTTGTTTTACCCGCGCCTGAGGCACCCAGCAGGGCGCGCGCTTCGCCGTTATCGATGACAAAGCTCATATCCTGAACCACTTCTTGCCTGACTGAGCCAGTGGCATTCGGGTAACTAAAACTGACTTTTTGAAATTCAATCTTCGCCATTGAATTCTCGCATGTCTGCAGCTGCCACGCCCAAACGCAGGGGCGCACCGAGCTCGTGATTGTGCATACCCAAACACCTCACAGCCCAAAGTTCCCCATGGCACTGCCCGAACAACACAGTATGGCTACCGTCTGTTTCCACGCCTTCCAAGTTCATTTCAAATACGCGGTCTGCAGACTGCATGCTTTCTAAAACTTTCACATGCTCCGGTCTAACAGCATGGGTGCGCCCTTCCGATTGCCAAAGGTTAATTTGTGGGTCAGATAACAACCGCATCGCACCCAGGGTTTCGGGCGCTGTATAAACAGCCATCGGCAGTCCCCCTTGCAACTTATCGCCCGCCTCCAGCAACAGCACTTCATCTGCCAGGTTGTAGACGTCCTTGTGGTCGCTGGAGGTATAAACAACGGTCGTATTGTTGGCCACCAGCAACTGCCTTAACTCAACTGCTAAACTTTCACGTAGTTTAAAATCCAAATTCACTAGGGGTTCGTCCAGTAATAGGACATCTGGCTTTTTTGCCAAGGCGCGGGCTATGGCCACACGCTGTTGCTGACCACCGGAAAGTTCATGTGGGTAACGCTCAAGCAATTCTTCAATTGATAGGCTTTGGGCAATGCGTTGCACCTCGACAGCTATACTCGTCTGCCTGCCGCCCTCTTTTTTGGCTTTAAGCGGCGATGCAATATTTTCAAATACAGTAAAATTAGGGTAATTGATAAACGCTTGGTAAACATATCCGACCGATCTTTTGGGGGTTGGCAAGCTGGTTATGTCAGCACCATTAGCAACAACCCGCGCGGCTTTTCCCCGCGAAGGTAGCCCGGCTACAATTCTACAAAGATCAGTTTTACCTGCATCGTTGCCGCCTAGCACTACGGTAATAGCACCCGCTGGAAACACATGGTCAAACGGCCGCGCTAGAGGGTTTAATTGCATCTGTTGAACGGCAAGACCTGCCAGGTCGATTGGAATCTTAAGTTTTATGGTTCACCCCTCTTGAACTCGTTATCATGCCACACCCGCGCAACCGATAATGACTATGAACCCATTTGATTCTCTTGAAACCCATTCGCCGGCTACAGGCCCCCAAGGGCAAACTGCACATCCAGATGCCATTGCACACCTCGACCGACTAAGACCTGAGTTTTACAGCGTTGGGGAACACGCCTGGTGCATGGTCGGCAACGGCTTGTCCAACCAGAGTTTCGTTCGAGGACCATTGGGCATCATCGCGATCGACAGCGGTGAATCGGTTGAAGAAATGCGCGCGGCAATCCACGCGCTACGCAAAGTTTCTCAAGAACCCATCGTGGCTTGTATCTATACCCATTTCCACTACGTCAACGGTACCCAAGCCCTATTGGAAGACAACCAAAGTGGCGACTTAGAAATTTACGGACATGCAGGCATTCCCGCCAACTTGGAACGGTTCGGGGGTGAAATTGCTCCGCGTGCGGGTAAAGGCCTAGTTCACCAGTTTGGCACCTCCTTACCGGAAGAAGGGGCAGACGCGTTGCTGCATTGCGGCTTGGGATTGTTTTACAGAAACCCGGAACACGCGCCTTTCACCCCCGGTTACATTCCAGCCAACCACTCAATCGACCAGGCAACGACTACTCAAATAGCAGGCTTGACGGTAGAGATCACACCGGCACCATCGGACGCCACTGATTCCGTAACCTTGTGGTTTAAGGATCTGGGTCTGTGTATCAACAATTTAATCTGGCCAGCTTTCTTTAATATCTACGCCATACGCGGTGAAGAGTACCGCGACCCTCGGGTACTGCTCAGCGGCATGGACCATATTATCGACCGCGAACCCCAGGCAGTCATAGGCACCCATGGGCCACCGCTAATAGACATGGACATACAGACAGAGCTCACTCGCTACCGCGACAGCATTCAATACCTGTGGGATCAAACCGTACGGCGCATTAACGCCGGTGAGACTGTAGATGAAGCAGCCCAAAACATTGTCTTGCCCGCCCACCTGGCAGATTGTTATTTAACCCGCCAGTACTATGGCGTGACGGAGCACCATGTTAAGCAGATTCACGCCGGGCTCTTTGGCTGGTTCGATGGCGATGAACGTAGCCTTTTTCCGCTGGCGACCGAAGACCGCAACGATCGGCTAATTAGAGGCTTTGGTGGCCGCGAGAAAGTAACCGCACAGGCGTTGGCTGCGTTAGCGGAAGACGACGTACGGTGGGCTCTGGAACTGGCAAGCTGGCTAACTCGAAGTACCGACGCGACTGCCGAGGATAGAAATACACTGGCACAGGTGCTAAGGCATGTTGGACAACAAACCATCAGTGCCAACATACGTAATTGGACGCTCACGAGAGCGTTACACCTAGAAGGCCAGATCAACCTCGATCGACTAGACATACATCGATTTAATGAAAAACAGGTATTAGCGAACGCCCCCACCCGTTTCATATCTACCCTCAAAGTACTGTTGGATCCAGATCTGGCAAAAGACTTGCTCGCGGATGTGGAAATAGAGGTCTGTTGGCGGTTTTCTGGCGGTGAAAGCGCAGGACTCTGTATTCGAAATCAAGTTGCTGTCCCCACCCGCGGTGTCGATGCTGACATCAATATGGGGCTAAGCCATGAAACCTGGGCACGAATTTTGGCCGGTAAACTCAATTTGTGGGATGCCATCGACGAAGGCATCGTCTCCATTGAAGGCGACTTGAATCAGCTGCAACGGTTTTGCTCGGTCTTCGACCTGCCGAGCTTCACTAAGAAAAATTCCCGATAGGAATATATTCCTTTTAATTTATTCCTTTTTATTTCCAATTCGGAATTGGTACCTTGCCCCGCAATGACCAATAGAATCAACTGGAATAGACCATGTCCACATACCTAGACGATATCGATAGCGTTCGCCAAACCCTCCAAAGCCGAGATGAGTGGCACGCAATCAACCCAGAATACACAGTACGCATGAAGCATCAAAATCGCTTCAAAACCGGTTTGGAAATCGCCCAATACACAGCCGATATCATGCGAAGAGACATGGCAAATTACGATGCTGATACTTCTAAGTACACCCAATCACTGGGCTGCTGGCACGGTTTCGTTGCCCAACAAGTGATGATGGGCGTAAAACGCCATCAGCAGACCACTGACCGGTCGTACATCTACCTGTCAGGATGGATGGTTGCAGCATTGCGATCCAAGTTCGGTCCTTTGCCTGATCAAAGCATGCACGAAAAAACGTCAGTCTCTGACTTGATCGAAGAAATTTACACCTTCCTCAAGCAAGCGGATGCTCGTGAACTTCGACACATCTTCGTCGAGCTAGACGAAGCGCGCGCGAATGGTGGCGAGACAGACAGCATCATTCAACGTATCGATAACTACGATACGCACGTTGTACCAATTATTGCAGACATCGACGCCGGGTTCGGTAACGAAGAAGCGACCTATTTGCTCGCTAAGCGCATGATCGAAGCAGGCACCTGTGCGATTCAAATCGAAAACCAAGTCTCTGACGCCAAACAGTGTGGCCACCAAGCCGGTAAGGTTACCGTGCCACACGAAGACTTCGTTTCAAAAATCAACGCGGTTCGCTACGCATTCCTAGAGCTAGGAATCGACAATGGCATTATCGTTGCGCGCACCGACTCTTTGGGTGCTGGTCTCACACAGAAAGTGCCTGTATCAATAACACCTGGAGACCTCGGCTCTAAGTACAACGCATTCTTAGACACAGAAATTATCAACGATATCTCGGAACTGAACGAAGGCGACATCACCATTCATCAGGATGGCAAGTTGGCCCGACCTAAGCGTTTAGACAACGGTTTATACGCTTTCAAAGAAGACACGGGCGTTGATCGCGTTGTCTTAGATTGCATCACTAGCCTCGAACACGGCGCCGATCTTTTATGGATTGAAACCGAACGACCTAACGTCGCTCAAATCGCAGAGATGGTGAACCGCGTTCGTGAAGTTCGACCAGAAGCAAAATTGGTTTACAACAACTCTCCATCTTTCAACTGGACGATGAAGTTCCGCGAACAGGTCTATCAAGACTGGAAAGCGGCTGGCAAAGACGTTTCAAAATATCCAGACCCGGCAGAAGACGCTAAAGGTCTTATGGACGAAAGCCTAGATGATTCTGAGTTGGCCATTGAAGCCGACGGTCTCGTGCAAAGCTTCCAAGCCGATGGTGCCCGCGAAGCAGGCATTTTCCACCACTTGATTACCTTACCAACGTATCACACAGCTGCGTTGTCAACTGACACACTGACGGAAGGCTACTTCGGTGATCTCGGCATGTTGGCCTACGTACGTGACGTCCAACGAAAGGAAATTCGTAGTGATTTGGCCGCGGTTAAGCACCAAGACCTGGCTGGTTCAAATGTAGGTGACGATCACAAGGAATACTTCCTCGGTGAGAAAGCACTACTCGCTGGTGGCACCGCGAACACCATGAACCAATTCTAAGGAATAAGAAAATAGGGTCAGACCCTCTTTTTTAGAAGTAGGGTCTGACGCCTTTTTCGAAGTAGGGTCAGACCCTACTTTTTTCTTCCAAACCATCAACCAGCAAGCAATCAGTCGGCTCTTCCGAGTCTGACAAGGCTATCTCTCGATTCTCCTACAAAATATCACCTAGCTAAGCGCTCGCGTCTGCGAAAATTAATTGCTAAGTTATTCAGCTGGGAGACGTTTATGATAATTCACAATGCCAACGCGGAACTGGGTCAGGTTGTAGCTGACTTGGCAGCCGAGGGTGCCTCGTTACATGAGCTCCTTAGCGACATGGACACCGGCATCTGGACCCAATCCACCACCTTCAAGCAGTGGTCGGTTTGGGATGTTGTTGCTCATCTGCACTTTGCTGACCACATGGCATTGACCTCAATCACCAGTTCAGATGATTTCGCTAATCTAATGAAGCGTCTCCGAGACAAAAGCATACCCAATTATGCGGGGCAGTGGTTAAGCGACGAACAGGGCAATGCAATCAACGGTCCAGAATTGCTCGAGCGCTGGTATTCACTCTTCAATGAGCTTTGCGAAAATCTTGCCCGTGCAGATCCGACAAAACGATTCGATTGGGTAGGCCCTGGCATGAAGGCCAAAATGTTTGCAACCGCCCGACTCATGGAAACTTGGGCACATGGTTGGGAAATTTACGACCTGACAAACATTCCCCGAGACCACACCGACCGACTCAGCCATATCGCCACTATTGGTGTCCGCACTTTCGGTTGGACTTTCAACAACCGCGGGCTTCCCGTACCTGACCAGCCTCCATTCGTTTGCTTGTCGGCCCCATCCGGCGACGAGTGGACCTGGAACGAAGCCAACGTCGACGATTGCATTCGAGGCTCGGCGGTCGATTTTTGCCAAGTGGTAACCCAAGTAAGAAACGTCGCCGACACGAATCTTGAGGTAGTCGGTGACGCCGCACTCGCTTGGATGAATATTGCGCAATGTTTTGCCGGTCCACCAGAAGACCCTCCTGCCCCAGGCAGCCGTACTCCAAAATGAGAAATAAGCTGTTATGAATCGCATTTATCCCACTGCCGCACTGGTAATTGCGTTCTGGCTCTCGATGTCGAGTTGTGCACAGTTAAATCCCTCAGTCGCTATTGGCGATGGAGAAGGAGAAGGACAAGGAGAAGGACAAGAAGTAGGCGCTACAGCTCCGCTTTTGAAAGGCATAGGACCGCTGCATTTTCCAATTAGTAGCAACGTGCCCAATACCCAGGAGTACTTCGACCAAGCACTTACTCTAGCGTTCGGATTTAATCACGCAGAGGCGGTACGTTCATTCCGTGAAGCCGCCCGACTCGACCCGACGTGCGGCATTTGTTATTGGGGTGTGGCGCTTGCCCTAGGCCCCAACATCAACGCCCCAATGGGTGAAGCTGCAATCGCCCCAGCATGGCAAGCGGTGCAGGATGCATTAGCAAGAAGAGCATTCGAAAACCCAACCGAACAAGCCTACATAGATGCCATAGTGGCTCGCTATTCCGAAGATGGCAGTGATCGTAAGACGTTAGACTTGTTGTACTCCGGCGCTATGGCGGGGCTGGCGAAACGCTACCCTGAAGATCTACACGCGCGCACGCTGCACGCAGAGTCACTCATGGACCTGATGCCCTGGGAATACTGGAAGGACGACGGCTCCCCAGCTAATAATCAGACAGTGACGTTCGTCGCTGAGCTCGAACACGTCATGGAGCAAGATCCGCAGCATCCAGGCGCGGCACACCTGTACATTCATGCCATGGAACGCTTCACACCTGAAAAAGCAGTCTCCGCTGCTGATCGGCTCGGACCTTTGGTGCCGGTAGCAGGACACCTGGTGCATATGCCATCTCATATTTATCTGCGTGTTGGCCGCTACAGTGACGCAGTAGAGGCAAATGCCAAAGCCGCCATGGCAGATGAAGACTACATTGCCCAATGTAACGCCCAAGGGATGTATCCCGCCGCCTACTATCCACACAATATCCACTTTCTGTGGTATGCCGCGCTGATGGAAGGTCGCAAAACACTTGCAATAGACAGTGCGCTGAAACTGGCAGAACGCGTACCAGTTGCCGTAGCCAAACAGATGGGCGCTTTACAGAGCTACCTGGCCGTTCCCGTCTACACCTACATTAGATTCGGTATGTGGAACGAGGTACTGGCGCTACCCGCACCCGATGCCGACCTGCCCTATACCATGGCTATGTATCTCTATGGACAAGGTTTGGCGCAAGCCGCCCTTGGCAACATAGACGAGGCAAACACGGCATTAACAGAACTCAAAACTCTGAGCGAATCAAAGCCATTAAAAAATCTAAACATGCGACGGGCAGGCGTAGTCACAGAACTCGCTGGTATCGCCATCAATTTAGTTCAAGCAAGAATCCATCGCTCGCAAAACAATCAAACCGGTGAGATTGCCGCGTTGCAGCAGGCTGTTGCACACCAAGACGCCCTGCCTTACACAGAACCACCGCTGTGGCACTACCCGGTCCGCCAATCTCTTGGTGATGCACGCATACGCCACGCTGAATATGCAGAAGCGCTCACCACTTTCGAGCAAGACCTCAATCACTTTCCCAAAAATCCCTGGTCATTGTTTGGTCTCGAACAAGCCCTCAACGGCTTAGACCAACCAAGCCAACAGATAACAACCGAACGAAAACATGCCTGGCGCAACGCGGACATACAGCCCGCAGTAGCCTGGTAAAACTAAAGGAACCAACATGCAAGTTATTGACGCAATCGCCCACGCCATGAAAGCGGAGGGCGTTGATATGCTCTTTGCTTATCCAGTAAACCCGCTCATCGAGGCCGCCGCCAAAGTAGACATCCGTACTGTGATTTGTCGACAAGAGCGTATCGGCTTACACATGGCAGACGCCTATTCACGGATGTCTTCCGGAGATAAAATTGGCGTTTTCTGCATGCAACACGGTCCCGGTGCCGAAAATGCATTCGGAGGGGTGGCTCAAGCCTATTCCGAATCCGTACCCATCTTGGTTATTCCTGCCGGCTATCCACGTCGACTAGCCCACTACTACCCAAATTTTAATTCAACACTGAACATGCAACACATCACCAAATGGGCAGAGCCCATTACCATGGGGCGGGCCGTGCCGGAAGTTTTACGTCGAGCATTTTTCCAATTGAGAAACGGCCGCGGCGGACCCGTTCTGTTGGAAGTGCCAGTGGATGTCATGAGCGAAGACGTGCCTGACGATTGGCACTATGTGCCCGCATTCAAAGCCCGCTCAGCCCCTGATCCTGCTGATGTCAGCCGAGCATGTGAAGTACTTGCACAAGCCGAACGCCCAGTCATCTATGCGGGACAAGGCGTCCACTACGCAAAAGCCTGGGATGAGCTGAAGGAACTCGCAGAGGCTTGGAACATTCCGGTGACTACGAGCATTGAAGGCAAGAGTGCCTTTCCAGAGAACCACCCTCTCTCATTGGGCAGCGGAGGGCGTGCAAACCCCCGGGCTGTTAAGCGTTATCTTGCCGAAGCTGACGTCATCTTGGGTATTGGCTGTAGCTTCGCACTCACCGGGTTTGGCGTACCCATGCCTAAGGGTAAGACAATTATCCATGCGACCCTTGATCCGATGGATCTTAACAAGGACGTTCCCGCGCAATACGGCCTAATTGGCGATGCCAAACTCACTCTTGCAGCGATATGTGCAACACTAGAGGGTCAAGACCGTTCAACTGCGGACGCCCGCCAAGACGAGCCTCAAAAAATTGCGGCTATGAAAGCAGAATGGCTCTCCGAATGGATGCCAAAGCTCACCAACAACGACTCACCCATTAACCCCTACCGGGTGCTGTGGGAACTCAATGCCATGGTTGACAAAGAAAAGGTGGTTATCACCCATGACGCGGGTAGCCCAAGAGACCAAACCACACCATTCTGGGAATCCACAACGCCACTGTCGTACATTGGCTGGGGTAAGACTACGCAATTGGGTTACGGTTTAGGACTGGCCATGGGTGCCAAGCTGGCAGAGCCTGACAAACTTTGCATTAATGTTTGGGGTGATGCTGCAATCGGCTTTACCGGCATGGATTTCGAAACTGCGGCCCGAGAGCGTATTCCAATTCTCTCGATCTTATTCAACAACTTTTCAATGGCCATCGAAATTCCAATCATGCCGGTCTCGCAAGAAAAATACGGCGCGATCGAAATTACCGGCAATTACGCAGACATGGCTAAAGCCTTCGGTGGCTACGGCGAACGCATTACCGACCCCAACGATATAGTTGAGGCGTTGAAACGTGGCATTGCTGCTACCGAAGCAGGGCAACCAGCCTTGTTAGAGTTCATTACGGATCAGGAAATAACAATTTCTAACGAAAAGTAATCGCACTAAAAGCACAATAAGACGGTCGCTTGCTAATCCTAATCAACATGGTTAGGATTTGCGGCCACACCATCCCTAAGTCTAGGAGGCAAGCATGAATATCATTCTGAACACAACGATCCGTTGGGCGAGAACTGATTATTATGCGGCAAATCCTGGAAACTCAGGCGCGCTTCGTTCGAGAATTCGCCACTAGCGAACCTCCTCGGGGGCCATCCCCCAAAACCAGTTTCCACTCTTCGGTCGCCATAGGCATTCCTATAGCTATTCCTTGCGTTAAACTTTTTTTGAACTGAGCGAACATGAATACAACAGTAAAGCCCACTCCCGTAGAGGAGACCCAAAGGGCATCCTACTTAAGCCTTTGGCAGATAACCTCTGGCCAACGAGCCCGTTATGCCTTTGCAATACTTGCCATGGCCTGCACCAACATCTGTTTGTTCGGCGCACCCATCATTGGTGGGCATGCCATTGACGTCATCACAAAACAGGATTTCGCTTTTGGCGATACCGTTCTCGTTGAACTAACGCTCTGGCTCGCTGGCGACCTGACACTGCGCGCCTATCTTTGGACTGCGGCCGCCGCCAGTTTGCTGGCCACAGCAGCCGGAGGCGTCTTCTTGTACTTCCGTGGGCGGCTTGCTGCTGAAGCCTCGGAGAATATTGCAAGACGACTTCGTCAGGCATTGTATAGACGATTACATCACGTCAAAGCCAAATTCTTTGACACGTCTGACACCGGAGATTTGGTACAGCGTTGCAGTTCTGATGTTGAGACGTTACGGGTTTTCTTGGTCAGTGACGTTATAGAAATTGGACGAGCGATAATCTTACTCATCTGCTTAATACCCGTGTTGTTTAGCATCCACATGCCTTTGGCGTGGTGGTCTTTGTGCATGATGCCTTTTCTTATCGTTGGCGCATTCATATTTTTCAGCAAGGTAAAAGACGCCTTTGAAGTAACCGATCAGGCTGAGGGCGCAATGACCGCGACGCTACAGGAAAACCTCACAGGCATACGCGTGGTACGTGCTTTTGCCCGCCAAAGTTTCGAGATCGATAAATTTGGGCAACGCAACGAAGACTTCCGC
>JBNMMV010000020.1:0-25921 GCA_051270205.1 Limisphaerales bacterium | reverse complement strand
GGCGATACGGACTTCTTATTCATATCTGGTGGTAACGATACGGAAGCGTATCGAATTACGGGTATTAATGAAGGCAGAACTGGACGGTTGTCTTGGGTAGAGCTACAAGATGCTAACTAGGAGAGATAAAATGAAATCTATTGTATTTGCAATGCTAATGCTGTTGAGCACTATCGCTTACAGCGCTGAGTACAACGCGCCTGAAGCTTATCAAGAAGGTGAGATCCATAGTCTGGATTTTGGTAGCTCGACGTTAATACTGCAGGGACAGACCTACGATGTGAGCGGCAGCGTGCAAGTTGAAATCAATGGTACTTATGGTGCGTTTACGATGCTCGAAGTTGGTATGCGAGTGGCAGCGGTATACCGTCGCTATGAAGATGGTAGTCGAGAAATCGTGCAGCTCACGGAGCTACCTGATAGTCACGAGTTACTGGTACGTTAGCCTCAATCCAGGTTTCGAGAGCTGATCAATGGATTGTCGTTGGTCTTCTTCTCTAGGTTCGAATTGACAACGAATGTGCAATTACAAATTTTGTAGTTGCGCGGTTAATGTAACGAGCTGGGCTTCAGCTTCTGCCAACTTATTACGCTCTTTGCTGACCACGGCCTCGGGTGCTTTGCTTATGAAGCTCTCGTTAGACAGTTTGCCATTGATGCGGCCGCACTCTTTTGTGACGTTAGCAATTTCCTTCTCCAGCCGAGCGCGCTCAGCCTCAACGTCGATGAGACCTTCCAGTGGCACCATGACTTTTAAACTGCCTACGATTACCAAGGCGTTTTTTGGTGGTTCATCAGCATTGGTGAGCCAGGTGATATTGCCGATGTTTGCCAGCCGTTTCAAAACCGAACTAAATTGATTGGTTTGCGTTCTGTCGGCTTCGTTGCCATTTTGGAGCAATAGATCGATTGTCTGACTTGGCTTGATGTCCGCTTCACCTCTGATGTTGCGCACCCCTGTGATGACCTTTTTCAGCCACTCCACTTGGCTTTCTGCCTGTTCGTCGACAGTAAAATCTGCAGCCTTGGGAAAGGCCTGAATCATAATGGTGCTTTTAGAGGATTTGGCTTCGTCTAGTTCTTGCCAAATTGTTTCTGTGATAAATGGGATCACTGGGTGAGCCAAACGCATTAACGCTTCCAAAATCTCGCGCAATGTTTGTTGAGTACCCAAGCGCTCGGCGTCGGTTAAGGACTCGTCCCAAAGGCGTGGTTTGGCCAGCTCCAGGTACCAATCGCAGTACTCGTGCCATGCGAATTCGTAAATTACGTTGGCATACAGATCGAATCGATACGTATCGAGTGCCAACTCAGCAGCATTTACGAGCTTGCTAAACTTACTAAGAATCCACAGATCAATGGTGGAGCGTTGCGCTTTTTCCGCAGGCAGGTTTTCGGTATTGCTGAGGACAAATTTTGTTGCGTTCCAAAGTTTGTTGCAAAAATTCCGATAGCCGTCGACTCTGTTCAAATCGAATCGAATATCTCGGCCTGTGGTGGCCAAAGCGCAGAAGGTGAAACGCAAGGCATCAGTTCCGTAGGATGGAATGCCATCAGGAAATTCTTTTCGCGTTGTCTTCTCGATTTTCGCTGCCATTTTAGGCTGTGTGAGCCCGGTAGTTCTTTTCGCAACCAACGTATCCAGTTCAATGCCATCGATGAAATCTAACGGGTCGAGTCCGTTGCCTTTCGTTTTCGACATTTTGTTGCCATCGGCATCTTTGATCAGGCCGTGAATGTAGACAGTGTGAAAAGGAATTTTCCCGGTGAGGTGTAGCGTCATCATGATCATGCGGGCAACCCAAAAGAAAATGATGTCGTGCCCTGTAATTAAGGTGGAGGAGGGTAGGAACGTCTCAAGCTCAGGTGTTTCCTCTGGCCAGCCTAGGGTGGCAAATGGCCACAGCGCTGAAGAAAACCATGTTTCAAGTACATCGGTTTCCTGAGTCAATTCGACGTCGTCGGATAATTCGTATTTGAGTCTTACGCTAGCTTCGTCGGCACCTACGTAGACTTGGCCGTCGGCATCATAGTACGCCGGTATCTGGTGTCCCCACCATTGTTGGCGACTAATGCACCAATCTTGAATGTCTCTCATCCAAGAGAAGTAGACATTTTCGTATTGTTTGGGAACAAACTGAATATCGCCATTCTCGACTGCGGCAATAGCTGGATCGGCAAGCGGTTGGATTTTTACAAACCATTGGTCTGTTAGAAGTGGTTCTATGATGGCACCTGAACGGTCGCCGCGTGGAACCATTAAGGCGTGGTCCTTTACCGCATTTAATAGTTTTAGGGCGTCTAGGTCGGCAACTATCGCGCGGCGAGCGTCTTCCCGGCTCAACCCTTGATATTTGGCCGGTGCACTATCGCCGATGCTGGCGTCGGGGTTGAATATATTGATCAGCGGTAGATCGTGCCGTTTGCCAACTTCGTTGTCGTTGAAGTCATGAGCTGGGGTTATTTTTACGCAACCGGTACCGAATTCTTGATCGACATAGTCATCGGCAATGATGGGTATTGAGCGGTCGCACAGTGGCAAACTAACCGTACCGCCAATCAAGTGCTGGTAGCGTTGGTCTTCAGGATGAACGGCAACGGCTGTGTCACCTAACATTGTTTCGGGTCGCGTCGTTGCCACTGTTAGATAGGCAGTACCATCTTGGCTTGTGAGGCCGCCTTCAAGTGGGTAATTGAAGTACCACATTGAGCCGCTTTCATCATGGTTTTCAACTTCAAGGTCAGATATCGCTGTGCCGAGTTGAGGGTCCCAATTAACCAGCCGCTGGCCGCGATAGATAAGACCTTGATCGTAGAGTTGTTCAAATGTTGTGAGTACTGCAGATGCGTACCCCTCGTCCATCGTAAAGCGCTCTCTCGACCAGTCTAGACTGCCGCCCATGCGTCGAATTTGCTGGCTTATGGTATCGCCGGATTTTTCTTTCCATTGCCAGACTTTTTCCGTGAATGCCTCACGGCCTAATTCATGACGGGTGGTGTTTTCCGCAGCCAACTGTCGCTCGACAAGCATCTGCGTGGCGATCCCTGCATGGTCGGTTCCCATTTGCCAAAGGGTACGCGCACCTTTCATACGCTGATAACGAACCAGTGTGTCCATTAAGGTCTGGTTGAAGGCATGGCCCATGTGCAAGGTGCCCGTGACATTGGGCGGGGGAATTAGTACGCAGTAGCCTTCGCCATTGCCTTGTGGTGAAAAGTGCCCTGATGCCTCCCAAGTCTCGTATAGGTCTTTCTCGATTACCTCGGGGTTAAAACTTTTATCCACGTTAGTTCGCCTGTTCCCAATCTGTTAAATGATGGTCGTATAGCGGGTAGCCGCGTTCACGATAATGACGGAATCTCGCCCTACCGGCCTCCTTGGTTTCACCAACGACGATTTCGGCAACGCGTTCGAAGCGGCCGAAGAAGGCCGGCACGTTGGTGCCTAAATTGATCAATACACCTTCGCTCACCAAGGGCTCTTGGGTACCGATGTGAATCAGACAGTCGTCTGCGCTGGTTTCGTCTTTGTCGATATTCTCGGTGACAATTTTGTGCGGTAAGAAGCGGTGTCGTGGGTAGTCCCACATCAGCTCATCCAGTTCCTTCGCCTGTTGCATGTCGTCAACACTGATATGCAAAGGAGTATTGTCCTTCGCAATCTGGGCCGCGAGCTTGCAACTAAAACGCAATCCCGCATCCAGACCTGGGTCACCGAGGATGTAAAAATCAACTCGCGTCATGCATTACTTTGCCGTAGCAGGTATTCGAACAGTAGCGGCACAGGTCTTCCTGTGGAGCCTTTGCGCATGCCCCCTTCAAAGGCACTGCCGGCAACATCCATGTGCGCCCAATCCGTACCGGAAACAAACCGAGATAGGAAGCAGGCAGCAGTAACGCTACCCGCCTCACGGCCGCCGACATTTGCCATGTCTGCGAAATTACTTCGTAATGCCGATTGGTATTCATCCCACAAAGGCATCTGCCAAGCTTTGTCGCCACTGTGGTCACCGGCACTTAATAGATCGTCAGCGAGGGCGTCATTGTTGGCATAAACGGCACTTGCATGTGATCCGAGCGCTACGATGCAGGCACCCGTTAAGGTCGCGACATCGATGATAACTCGGGGTTTGAACGTCTGAGCATGTGTAAGTGCATCGCAAAGAACAAGGCGTCCCTCGGCATCGGTGTTAAGAATTTCAATGGTCTTGCCAGCAGCAGAAGTGACGATGTCACCAGGCCGAGTGGCACCGCCGCCGGGCATGTTTTCAGCAGCGGCGACTATGGTAATAAGGTTGATGGGTAATTTGGCTTCTATGGTCGCTTTTGTCGCGCCTAAAACCGCGGCTGCTCCGCACATATCGTATTTCATTTCATCCATGCCGGGGGGCGGCTTCAGCGAAATACCGCCCGTATCAAAGGTAATGCCTTTGCCGACTAAGGCATAAGGCGCTTCACTTTTTTTGCCGCCTTGGTACTGGATAACAATCATTTGTCCAGGTTTGTCACTTCCCTGAGAAACGGCAAGGAAAGCACCCATGCCTAATTCGGCCATCTTCTTTTCGCTCAGCGCCGAAACTTTAACTTTGTCATTACGGGCCAGTTTTCGTGATTCTCGTAACAGATAGTTTGGGTCACAAACATTAGGTGGCTCATTGCCCAGATCCTTGGCGAATTGCAGCCCCTGGTCGAGTGCATTACCGTAGCGAGTAACCGGCCCCGTCGTATTCTTTGCAACGACGTCGAGTTTGACGCTTGTAAGTTGGCAAGGTGCAGCTGGTTTCGATTTATGCTTGGCGTAGCTATAGGCGGCCTGACTTATTGCCCGCATCAAGGTCATTTGTTTGAAATCAGACTGTTTGCCTTTAACCCGTGTTCGATCGAGGGAAACCACAGCCTGCTTGATAGGCAGTTGGGTGAGCGCTGCGGCTGTCGTTTGAGCAACCTTGCGGAACTGGTCTGGAGAAAGGTTATCGCCAGCGCCGCCGATAATGAGCAGGCGTCGAATACTACCTTCGAGATGAACGCAGATTTGTTGTTCGAGTTGGTCTTTGAAATCTTCTGTCGCCCGGGAGAGAATACTACTTTGACCCAGTTGTCTGGCGATGCTTTTTGCAGACTTTAGGGTCGTTACCAAACATGGTGTACTAATTTCGGCGGCGTTGCCTTCAACTAAGCTGTATCTCATAGTGTTGCCTGTGCCTAAAAGTGACGCATTCTAGTAGATTTGGAGTACCCAGCATATGTTTGTAGCGATTAGATATCTCAATCGCGAACTCGCAGCCGTTTTTATAGTGACTTTGCTGATGTTGTTATTGGTTGCACTTGGCGGTCGCTTTATTGGCTATTTGCAGGAAGCCGCGATGGGGAAGTTCACGGGCGCCACTGTGCTTACGATCATGTGGCTGCGCTTGCCTGAGTTTATTCAACTGGTCTCGCCGTTTGCCATGTATGTAGCCATAGTTCTGACATTTGGCAGGTTGTATGCAGATCAAGAGATGGTGGTACTGCAAAGCGCGGGTACAAGCACCGCGAGGCTCGTGCGCTGGTCGGGAATCACTCTCATAACGGTTGCCATAGCTGTGGCTATTTTGAGCTGTTATGCGACACCATTAAGTCAACGTGCATTGGTTGGCTTTATGAACGAACAACGAGCGCAGAGTGAATTCGAAACGGTTAATGCGGGTATTTTCCATGTCTACGACCGAGGACGTCGGGTCACGTACAGTCAAACGATGTCTGATGATAGGCGGGTGCTGCAGGATGTATTTATGGCGCAACGGCTAGAAGACGGCCGTCAGGTAACAGTTTGGGCCGAATCAGGTAGACAGGAATTGGACCCGGAAACGGGCGCACACTACCTGGTGCTAAGGAATGGGCGTCGTTACGAAGGCACCCCAGGTATGCCGGACTTTCGCATTGTTGACTTCCAGCAACTCAAGCAACGATTGTCGCTGCAAGCCCCGGCAGAACGATTCGAGGTCGAGGCTCAACCTACATTGGCGCTAGGAAATGACATCGAGAGCCGTGCAGAGTGGCATTGGCGAATCGCGCTTCCGTTGTTCACCGTGATAGGCGGCTTGCTCGGTATCGGTATCTCCAGAGTGAAACCCCGACAGGGCCGCTTCGCCCGAGTTGTGCCCGGCATGCTGTTGATGTTGATCTACTACCTGGCTTTGCTGATCAACCGCAATGCGTTGACTGAAGGCCAGCTTCCTCTGGCGCTTGGTTTATGGGGTGTCCACAGCGTCTTTGGACTATTGGCAGCATTTTGGTTGCATCGATTGGCAAAACCGGTCAGCGCTTAGTTTGTAAGGTAGATAGGTTACCTTCTGTCCCGAAAGATAGGTTTGAGATGTTTGTTATCCGATTCGACCTTTGATCTAACGTAGAACCCCCTTAAAACTGCACTTTCGGGACCGCGGTCACTTTTCCTTGGGGAGTAACACGACATAGCTCTTGCTAACTTGATCGTGCCAGGTTTGCTGTCGGTCGCCCCAATAGTAGGCGAGATAGCCCAATCCTAGTGCCGCTGCGGAGAACGGTGCAACGAGTAGGCGTATCCCAAGGTTCTGCATGGTTGGAGAAAAGCCTTGCTCATCGACGAGCTTTAACCGCCAAGTACGCATGCCCAAGGTTTGCCCGGACTTCAGCCAGGAATAGAGGTAGTAGCCTGCACATTCGGCATAGAGAATTATAGGCACCCACCAGGCACTGACAGCTTCGCCGTTGTTGAAGGCGATGGCGACAAACAAGGTCGTCATCCATAGCGCCACAACAAGCAGGGCATCGTATCCCAACGCGCCAATGCGACGGGCTAAACCTGCAACGGTCGCAGGTGAGTTAGGCGAAGCTGACATCTGTCTGATTAAGCTGAACGGACTTACCAACGTATTCAGTCGCGATCATATCCGCCATTAACGCGGAGTCTTCCGTTATGCCCCAGGTGCGTTGGCCGTCAGCGGTTAAACAGGAGAGGAATGCCTTACTGGGTTCTTCGCCTGCGTACATAACGGAATATGCTTCCACTGTCGCGTCGCCAGTGAAGTTCTCCACGACCTGGCGGCGCGGTTCAGCATCGATTTGCGCTTGTAGATCTTCGTGACGAAATTCCTCAGCGGGGGCGGTGGCGGAGTAAACACCGAAGGCATGTTTTGTAAGATACCCTCCATTAGCTGTAATGAGACCTTTTTCTTCAGGTGCCTCGCGTAAAAGCTGCGCCATGCGCACGATTGAGTGCATAACATAGTTGTTGAGTGGACCGCCTGCCCAGGTAAGTCCGCCGGTGACGGTGAGGGGTTTGCTAATATCTAGTTCCAATTCGCGTGCGGCAACTTGCACCGCAGAGGGGAAGCAGCTGTAAACATCAACTCGATCAAGCTCTGCAACAGTTACGCCGGCGAGCTCCAAGCAACGTCTGCCAGCGATCCGTATAGCTGGCGAGGAGTGGAGATTATCCCGGTTGGATACACAGTAGTGATCGTGCCCGTCGGTGCCAGCCCAAGGGTATATCCACTTGTCTTCGGGTACGCCGAGACTTTTAGCCTTCGATACGCTGCATAAGATCAGGGCAGCGCCCTGGTCGACGTTATTATTGGAATTGAGAAACTTTGGGTAAGGAAAAGACACAGGGCGGTTAACGGCTGAGGGTGTGCGAATTTCTTCAGCTGTTTTTGCTTCGCGAATCCAGGCATTTGGATTGCCCGCTGCGACCTGGCTAAAGTCTGCCCACAGTTCTGAGACTTTTACCGAATGTTCTTCAACACTGCGCTTAAGATCGTGGCGTAAAGCCGTTTCGAACAGGGGGTAAACCTGAATGGGTCGCCCGAGCCTGATTGCCTTTTCAGCATCGTGTCGCATCTCGACATCGTCACCGATGATCAGGTCTGGTGTACCGGGTACTTCCTGCCACGCCAATTCGACGCCAGCTCGCGCAGCTTTTGCTTGCACGTTACCGCATTCGGCGCCTGTGATTACTGCCAAGTCGAAATCGCCATTTTGAATTGCGAGGGCAGTATTGTTAACCGCAGATTGGACGAAGTTGCCACCAAATTGGGTGAGTGCAGTTTGTGCATTCGGAGCGCCAATGGCTTGCGCAACGGCTTGCGCCGGGTTTTCGTAAGGCCAAATACCTCGGACCACTCGCACCGATGCGACGTCTTCGAGTGAAATACCAGCATCCGCCGCAGCGGTTCGTGTTGCTTCGATCATCATCTCGAGGGGTTCTTTGGCTCCCTCAATTTCGGTTATTCGCTGATCGACGTGAGCCACGCCGATTAAAATAGGCGTATTGTCCATAGTGTTTTCCCCTTCACGAAAAACCTCGCATTGTACATGAATTGGACCGCGGACCCAGCTGAGCCCCCTCATCTTTAATCCCCGCTTGTAGCTCGATTAGCGCTTGGGCACAATGCGCGCAAACCCTGCCTGGGTGGCGAAATTGGTATGACGCGTAGCGCCGTCGAGCCGGCGCTAGGATTCAAAATCCGGTTCGAACTGCCCTGCAGTTCGACTTCACGGGAGTGTCATTGGACCATAGGTCCAACCGAACGCCTTCATCTTTAATCCCTGCTTGTATCTCGATTAACGCTTGGGCACAATGCGCGCAAACCCTGCCTGGGTGGCGAAATTGGTAGACGCGCCGGATTCAAAATCCGGTTCCTTCACGGGAGTGTCGGTTCGACTCCGACCCTAGGTACCATTAATTTTTGGGTGGAGTTAACGGTCTACGTACCATTCCCATCTGGTCGGTAAAGCCAGTGAATATTGAAGATTTTGACTACTATCTACCTGAGCAACTCATCGCTCAGAACCCTCCAGAGCATAGAACTGACGCGCGTTTGCTGTGCGTGGGCTCTTGTGATGTTGAACACAAAAAGATAAGTGATATCAAAGAGTTACTTAGACCTGGTGATCTATTAGTTCTAAATGATACCCAAGTTCTGAAAGCTCGGCTTCATGCACGAAAAATTACTGGCGGCTCAGCAGAGGTGTTAGTTGAGCGTGTGCTTGATGAACATACGGCGTTGTGCCAGGTGCGGGTGAGCAAGGCGATCAAGCTAGGTGGCATTCTTCAGCTTGAATGCGGTCATGGTGCAGATCATGAACTTTCTAATGTTGGGCGAGAAGGGCAGTTCTATCGACTTAGTTTTTCAAGTCCCGTACTCGAGACATTGGCAGCCTGTGGCGAAATGCCTTTACCACCGTACATCGAAAGAGGCCCCGAGGATCTTGATGAGCATCGATACCAAACAGTGTTTGCAAAAAATCCTGGGGCAGTTGCAGCACCTACGGCGGGCCTGCACTTTAGCAAGGCGTTACTTGGCGCGTTGCGAGCGTATGGCGTCGAGGTGGCCTACGTCACTTTGCATGTCGGCGCAGGCACTTTTCAGCCTGTTCGTGGCTCTCTAGATGATCACGTTATGCACCATGAATTGTTTGATGTGACCCAAGCTGCGGCTTCTCAAATAAATCAGGCGAAAGCGTCGGGTCGACGCGTGGTCGCTGTTGGCACTACCGTGGTTCGTACTCTGGAGTCGATTGCTCAACGAAATGGCGGCGTAGTGAAGCCAATGTCAGGCGAAACCGCTTTGTTCATTCAGCCTGGGTTCGAATTTTCCGTTATAGATTGTCTGGTTACGAATTTCCACTTACCGAAGTCGACATTGTTAATGCTGGTGAGTGCATTCGCTGGATACGCACGACTTCAGGCCGCTTATCGTCAGGCCATCGAAGCGCAGTATCGGTTTTTTAGTTACGGCGATGCCTGCTGGTTGGAGAGAGATGTTTAAGTTATTGAATTCAGAGGGTGCTGCTCGTCGGGGCGAACTGACCTTGCCGCACGGCACAGTTCAGACACCTGTGTTTATGCCCTGTGGCACCTACGGCACCGTAAAAGGAATGACGCCAACCGACTTGAACAGCACAGGCACGCAAATACTTCTGGGCAACACGTTTCACTTGATGTTGCGACCGGGTGATAAAGCCATCGAGCGGTTGGGTGGTCTTCATGAATTCATGAATTGGAAGGGTCCGATTCTTACAGACAGTGGCGGCTTTCAGGTGTTCAGTCTTGGGGATTTGCGCAAGTTGCACGAAAATGGGGTGACATTCAAAAGCCCAATTAACGGCGATAAGGTAGAGCTCAGTCCTGAACGGGCTATCCAGGCGCAAACCCATCTAGGGTCAGATGTCGTCATGGTGCTCGATGAGTGCACCCCGCACCCCGCAACACATCAACAGGCCGCTGACTCAATGGCGCTGAGTATGCGCTGGGCGAAACGCTGTAAGATCGAATTTGAAAAAACCGCCCCCAATGTAATTAATCCTGGCGCGAGGCTGTTTGGCATCGTGCAGGGCGGAATGTATGCGGATTTGCGTAACCAGAGTTTAGATGCATTGCGCGAGATCGGCTTCGACGGGTATGCCATTGGTGGGCTATCGGTAGGTGAATCAAAGACGGATATGGAGCAGGTTCTGGACCAGCTTCTGCCAGAAATGCCAGTTGAAGCACCACGCTATTTAATGGGCGTTGGTACACCACAGGATTTGGTCAAAGGGGTCAGTCTCGGGGTGGATATGTTTGATTGCGTCATGCCCACTCGAAATGGCCGCAATGGTTATCTTTTTACATCAAAGGGCATGGTGAAAATTAGGAATGCGAAACACCGAGACAGCACCTTGCCCGTTGACGAACGCTGTGGATGTTATGCTTGCGAGAATTTTTCACGAGCTTATCTGCACCACCTGGACAAATGTGGCGAGATATTGGGCGCAATGCTCATGACCCAGCACAATTTGTATTACTACCATAACTTGATGTCGCAATTGCGAACGGCAATTGAAACGGGTACATTTCGCACCCTCGTCGAGACCCTCCATAACGATTGGAATTCCACACATGAATCTGTTTGAAACTACTGCTTATGCAGCACCCACGGGTGGTATCGGTGGTGACGCCGGTATGATCAACCTCCTATTCTTAGGCGGCTTTGTCCTGATCTTCTATTTCCTCCTAATACGTCCGCAAAATAAGCGGCGTAAAGAGCACCAAGGCTTGGTCGGAGGCCTGTCTAAAGGCGACGAAATTGTAACAGCTGGCGGCATTGTCGGTCTCATCACCAAGGTTGAGGATGACTTCATCAAGGTTGAGTTAGCCGATAACGTCGAAATCCGCATCCAGAAGTCTGCCATAGGGG
Source organism: Limisphaerales bacterium (assembly GCA_051270205.1). Taxonomy (GTDB): domain Bacteria; phylum Pseudomonadota; class Gammaproteobacteria; order Pseudomonadales; family Azotimanducaceae; genus UBA4421. The sequence continues at coordinate 14,723 of JBNMMV010000020.1, read as the reverse complement.
CCACGCTTCCTAAGGGAACCATCAAAGGGCTGGAAAGTAGTTAATGGCGCAGGATGATTTAGGTAGGGGAACACCATTGCTCGGTGTACAAGGGCGCAATTCGTTGCCGCCCAATTCCTTTCGCTTGTGGCAATATGTTCTGATTATAGGGGTCCTAATGATTGGATTCATCTATGCCTTACCTAATGTCTTCCAACCAGACCCTGCCGTTCAGATACAAGCCAGCAGCATATCTACAACGTTGACGACCGTAGAAGTCGACAAACTTAAAGTCGCTTTGAGTGAAGCCGGCCTACCAATAATTGGCATTGATTTTTCGGATGAGGTTGCCGTTATTCGTGTCGACAGTGATAGCAATCAACTCAAAGCCCGCGAGCTCATCAGTTCGACGCTTGCCGGGCTAGGTGAATTCACGGTCGCTCTCAATCGGGCGAGTACGACACCTCCATGGTTGCAGGACCTTGGTGGTAAGCCAATGTCGCTGGGTCTTGATTTGTCGGGTGGTGTGCATTTCTTGCTTCAAGTCGACATGGAAAAATACCTCGATTCCGTTGTCAAAAATGCTGCAGAAAGCATGGAAGACACGCTACGTGAAAATCGTGTGAGCATTGTTCGCAACCGCGAGTCGGTTGTCGGTCGAGATATCCAGATCGCCTTCCAGAACGAAGAGCGAAGGGAGCAAGCCCGCGAAGCTTTAACCGACTACCAAGACTACCAAGTCACCGATGAGGATTTTACAGAAGGCCCTGGTCTACAGTTTCGTTTAACACAAGATAAAATTCGAGCATTGGAAGATCGGGCGATCAGCCAAAATCTTACAAGCCTGCGGAATCGAGTTAATGAGCTGGGTGTTTCAGAACCGCAAGTTCAACGTCTAGGGCGATCGAGAATTGTCGTAGACCTGCCCGGTATCCAGGACAGTGCTCGCGCAAAAGAAATTCTCAATAAATTTGCGAACCTTGAGTTCAGGCTTGCAGCGTTACCCAACACACCAAGATTCCAAAGAGAAACGTATCCTTATGAAGGGCGCAGCGAGGATATTTTGCGCCGCACTATCGTCACAGGAAACAACGTCCAAGATGCCCAACAAGGGTACGATCCTGAAACCTCTCAGCCACGGGTTCTTATCGAACTCGACAATGATGGTGGCAACCGCATGCACGATGCCACCAAGAGCAATGTCGGACGTCAAATGGCAATTTTGTTTATTGAACAAAAACCCATTATTAGAAAGGTAAAACAAGACAGTGAGCTGGTTGATGTTTATGAGACCAAAGAAGAAAAACGGCTAATTAGTGTTGCAACAATACGATCTGCATTGGGCTATAGCTTCGAGATTAGCGGTTTGTCGTTACGTGAGGCACAAGACCTTGCCCTGTTATTGCGTGCAGGTGCGCTCGCAGCACCGATGTATATTGTCGAGGAAAGGACAGTTGGGGCGCAGTTAGGCGATGAGAATATCGAAGCCGGTTGGCGATCAGTCGCCATTGGTTTTGCCTTTGTGCTCATATTTATGGTGTTCTACTATCGGTGGTTCGGCTTGTTTGCCAATATAGCGTTAACCACAAACTTGGTACTTATGATTGCCATCATGTCTGTTCTAGGGGCGACGCTTACGTTACCCGGCATTGCTGGAATTGTGTTAACCGTAGGTATGGCAGTAGATGCCAACGTCTTAATATTTTCTCGTATCCGCGAAGAACTTAAAGATAGGCCGCCTCAACAGGCAATTCAAGCCGGCTTCGATCGCGCGTTGCTAACAATTACTGATGCGAATGTGACCACGTTCTTCGTGGCAATTATATTGTTGTCTATCGGCAGTGGTCCGGTACGCGGGTTTGCCGTGACCCTCGCTGTGGGTATTGCTACTTCGATGTTCACCGCCATTATGGTGACACGAGCGCAAATCAATCTGTTCTATGGCGGACGTAAGCTGGAGTCTCTAAAAGTATGAAAACAATAGACTTTATGGGTAAGCGTAAGATTGCCGCTATTGGCTCAATCACTTTATTGGTGGTTGCTGTTGTAGCACTGAGCTTTAACGGCCTCAATATGGGTTTAGACTTCACCGGTGGGACACTCATTGAGATTGGATATACCAATCCAGTGGAAGCTGAGGAGATACGCAGCTTTCTCGAAGATGAGGGTTACGAAAATGGCACCGTCCAATATTTTGGCTCAAATACAGACATTCTAATTCGCATGCCTCCCCAGCCAGATGTCGATCAGTCGAGACTGGGTGATGAAATTTATGCATCGTTGCAGTCGCAGAACTCAGAGGTGGAGTTGCGCCAAGCAAGCTTTGTAGGACCTGCGGTGGGTGCTGAATTGACAGAAGATGGTGGCCTTGCGCTTCTCACGGCATTGATTGTTGTGATGTTCTACATCCTGTTTCGTTTCACTAAACAATTCTCGGCAGGCGCCGTTGTCGCTTTAACCCACGATGTTTTTATTGTGCTCGGCTGTTTTGCGGTCTTTCAGTGGACCTTCGACCTGACCGTGCTCGCCGCATTGTTGGCGGTTATTGGCTACTCTTTAAACGATACCATCGTCGTCAGTGACAGGGTTCGTGAAAATTTCCGTAAAGTGCGTAAAGGTCTACCCATCGACATAATCAACGAGTCCTTGAATCAAACTTTAGGGCGCACCATGGTGACATCGTTGACTACCTTGTTTGTGTTGCTTGCTTTGTTGTTCGCCGGGGGCGAGGTAATCAGAGGTTTCGCACTGGCACTCAGTATTGGCGTTGTGGTGGGTACTTATTCTTCAATTTACGTTGCAGCGAGTGTGCTTCTGGCGATGAATATCACCCGGGAAGATTTGCTAGTACCAGAGAGAGAGGACGATAACGCTGAAGGAAGTTTTCCCTAGGGAATAGGGAGAAAGAAAAGCGGGTCGCTTTATAGGTGACGCTTAACGGTTTGAACCACTTGCTTGAGAATCTTGGGAGGTGCGGCGACGATATCGCCGGTTTCCCAATAGCTCTCTCCACCAGTTAGATCGGCAACGAAGCCCCCAGCTTCACGAACCAGCACAATGCCTGCAGCAATGTCCCACTTAGACAAGCCGAATTCCCAAAAGCCGTCTGTGCGGCCAGCCGCTACATAGGCCAAATCTAAGGCTGCACTGCCTGCTCGTCGAACGCCGCGCACTTCACGACTGAGGTCATGTAGGCCGCCCATGTAAGAATCCAAACGTTTCTCGACCGAGCCTGGAGGTATGCCTGTGCCCAGGACACATTCGCCGAGTTTTGTTTTATTGCTTACACGAATGCGTTTGCCATTAAGTTGGGCGCCATAACCACGGCTGGCGACAAATTCTTCGTTTCGAATCGGGTCCACAATGACCCCATGTTCCAAATGCTTGCCGCGCATGACGCCTATGGAGATGGCAAAATGGGGAATGCCTTGGAGAAAATTTAGCGTGCCGTCTAATGGATCGATGATCCAGGTATACTCGCTGTCGGTCTCAGTAGCGCCGGATTCTTCGGCTAATATTGAGTGGTTGCTGCGATAGGCCGATTCTATACCAGAAATAATGATCTGCTCAGCGTTCTTGTCGACGTCTGAAACGAAATCATTGTGGGCCTTGGTTTGAATATCGCGCTCTTCAGGGCGATCAAACGACTGGGCAATAAAATCTGCGGCCTTGCGCGCGACGCGCAAGGCAATGTTGGCCATAGGTTGCATAGGAAGGAGTTTAAACGGTTGAGAGAGGTACGCATAGTTTTAGTCGAGCCAAGTCACCCAGGTAACATCGGTGGGGCGGCTCGTGCCATGAAAACCATGGGGCAAAGCAAGCTTTATTTGGTCAATCCGAGGCGTTATCCGGACCCGCAGGCAGATTGGCGGGCGGCTGGCGCGTTAGATGTCTTAGAACAGGCAGTTGTTGTATCGGCGCTTGAGGAAGCCATTGGCGACTGTCAGTGGGTGGTTGGCACCAGCACTCGAATGCGACGGATACCGTGGCCAGTAGCTAACCCGCGCCAGATAGCTGCCCAATTAGCCGAGCAAGAGGGCGATGTGGCTATTATTTTTGGTCGAGAAGCCAGCGGTCTAAGCAATGACGAGCTACGTGCGTGTAACTACCATTTACAGATTCCTGCTTCGGACGATTACCCATCACTCAATCTTGCTATGGCAGTGCAGGTGGTTTGCTATGAGCTATTCCAATTGGATGTAGAAATTGATACTGGCGGATGGGATCGACGATCTGCAACGGTGGCAGAGGTGGACGGAATGCTTGCCCATCTTAGCGAAGCACTCACAGACACTGAATTCCTTGATGCAGACAACCCTGGGCAAGTGATGACCCGTGTGCGTCGCCTTTTCAAACGAGTGAATTTGGATGAAACGGAAGTTCAGATCCTACGGGGTATCGCCAGGCACATTACTCGTGGACCTTCGCTATAGTAGACCAATTTAGTTGGGTATCGCATACTCTCGCGGCTAAAGGTTAGGAGAAGCTAATGCGTCTCACGACAAAAGGCCGTTATGCGGTCACTGCAATGTTAGATATCGCCATTCATGGCGAGCACAAGCCTGTGAGCGTTCACGACATTGCCGTTCGCCAGGCAATCTCTGGTGCCTATTTAGAACAGATTGTAGGTCGCTTGAAACGTGCTGGATTGTTGGTGAGCCACCGCGGACCCGGAGGTGGCTACGATTTAGGCTTTCAGCCTGAGCAGATCTCCGTGTCAGATATTGTCAGCGCAGTTGGCGAGGGTGTGGATGCCACGAGGTGTGGTGGCAAGGCAGATTGTCACGAAGGACATATGTGCCTGACCCACAATCTTTGGGTCGATTTGTCTGCTCAGATCGATGACTTTCTGCAAAGTATCAGCCTCGCGACCCTTGTACAGAACCAGTTATCGCGAAACAAGAAAGGCGATGAATTAATCACCGCCAAATTGCTAGGCTAGGAGCCTTAAGTGGACCCAATTTATTTAGATTATGCCGCAACCACCCCCGTGGATCCCCGGGTTGCTGAGGCCATGGCCCAATGTCTTACAGTTTATGGCAACTATGGAAATCCGGCATCCCGCTCCCATGTTTTTGGCTGGCGTGCAGAAGAAGCCGTTGAAGATGCGCGTGGTGTTATCGCCAAGTCTATTAACGCTGACGTGCGAGAGATTGTCTGGACGTCCGGCGCCACGGAGTCGGACAATTTAGCAATTAAAGGACCGGCCTTGGTTGTCGGGCAGCCGCGCAAGCACATTGTGACCAGTGCCATCGAGCATAAAGCGGTACTGGACACTTGCGCCTACCTCGAAGCTCTTGGCTTCGAAGTGACTTATCTTTTGCCCGATGCTCATGGAAGAATCGAGGCCTTCCAGGTTGGCGATGCGATTCGTGAAGACACACTCCTTGTCTCTATCATGCACGTAAACAACGAGTTGGGAACCATCAACGACGTCGGTGCGATTGGTGAGATATGCCGAGATGCTAGGGTCTTGTTCCACGTCGATGCGGCACAGAGCTACGGTAAACTCGCAATTGATGTTAAGGCCCTGAATATAGACCTCCTTTCTGTTTCGGCTCATAAGATATATGGGCCGAAAGGCAGTGGCTTCCTCTATATTCGCCGTGAACCCGCGATTGCCATGGTACCGCTTATTCACGGAGGTGGTCATGAGATGGGTATGAGGTCTGGTACCCTTGCGACTCATCAGATTGTTGGTCTGGGTAAGGCTGCGGAACTATGCATTGAACATATGCATGCAGAGCAGGTGCGTCTGTCACAGCTTCAACAGCGCTTTCTGCGACACGTAAAGCAGATGGACGGCGTACAAATAAACAGTCACCCCGACTTTAACTTACCGTCAATCCAAAACGTTGGTTTTAGCGGCGTAGACGGCGAAACACTACTGCTTGCGTTAGATAATTTAGCCTTATCAAGTGGCTCGGCATGTACTTCGGCCTCGGTGGAACCTTCCTATGTGTTACGCAACATTGGTGTGCCAAGTGACCTAGCACATGCCTCTTTGCGCTTTAGTTTTGGCCGCTTTACTACCGAAGAAGAGGTGGACCAGGCGGGTGCTCGCGTAACGGAAGTCGTAACTCGATTGCGCGAAGGCTGAGCACGCGTATAATACGCGCCCGCTACCCCGGCCTAGACCGGTAATTCCTTTAAAAATTAGGCACATAGAAGCGTTTGCCTGCGCGAATGGAGATCTTTATGGCGATTGAACGTACCCTGTCCATTGTTAAACCCGATGCAGTGGCTAGAAACTTGATTGGTGAAATATATTCCCGGTTCGAAAAGAGTGGTCTGAAAATTATCGCTTCGAAAATGTTGCACCTCAGCGAAGCCGAAGCACAAGGCTTCTACGCTGAGCATGATGGCAGGCCCTTTTTTAAAGATTTGTGTGAGTACATGCAGTCCGGACCTGTCACAGTTCAGGTTTTAGAAGGCGAAGATGCGATCGCAACAAACCGTAGGTTAATGGGCGCCACTAACCCCGCAGACGCAGAGCCAGGTACCATCAGGGCGGACTTCGCGAAGTCGATTGACGCAAATTCTGTTCATGGTTCCGATGCGCCTGAGTCAGCCGAGCGTGAGATTGGCTATTTCTTCGAAGCAAGCGAAGTCCACGCTCGCTAGTTTCAAGTGATTAATCTTTATGGCTTAGATCGGTCCGGCTTAGAGACTTTGTTCGAAGAACAAGGTCTCCAGGCCTTCCGTGGTCGCCAACTTATGAAGTGGGCCTACCATCAACATCGCCTCGATTTTGCCGAGATGACTGATCTTCCGGCCAGAACACGTGTCTGGCTGGCAGAAAGCGCACACTTCGAATTACCGCGAATTCATGAGTTCAAACGCTCCGTCGATGGAACGTGTAAATGGCTTATAGATGTGGGTGAGGGCAACCTCGTTGAAACGGTACTTATCCCAGACAGGGGGCGCAATACGCTCTGTGTTTCGTCGCAAGTTGGCTGCATGCTCGATTGCAGTTTTTGTTCGACGGGTAAACAAGGTTTTAACGGCAATCTAACGCCAGCGTTTATCGTCGGTCAGCTTGTCATAGCCAATCAATACTTGGCTGAACGTTCTGAAAAGGTGACTAACATTGTCTTAATGGGCATGGGTGAGCCTTTGTTGAACTTTGACGCAATGCTTGCTGCAACAAATGTATTCAAAGAAGACTTAGCGTTCGGTTTGTCAAAACGCAAAGTAACTGTAAGTACGGCTGGTGTGGTGCCAGGTATCTATAAGCTGGCAGACACGACAGACATATCATTGGCGATTTCGCTGCATGCACCGACCAATGAACTACGTAATGAACTGGTACCTATAAACCGCAAGTACCCGCTAGAAGAGCTAAAGAAAGCCTGCCAGCACTATGTTGATCATCTTGGTGAAAGCCGAAAGCTTGTCATTGAATATACGCTAATGAAAGGCGTGAACGACACCCATGAACATGCAGTGTTGTTGGCCAAGTGGCTGCGTGATCTTCGCTGCAAGATCAACCTCATTCCGTTCAATCCGTTCCCCGCGTCTGGCTACGAACGCCCTAACGAAAAAGATATCCGTAACTTCCAGACCTATTTGATCAAAGCCGGTTATTCGACCATGCTGCGCACCACGCGAGGCGAGGATATTGATGCAGCCTGTGGTCAGCTGGCAGGACAAGTAAAGGATCGTACTAAACGCCAAACGCGTTACCTGGCTCGAGTGAAAGCCCAAGAAGAAGAAGAAAAAGAAGAAGAAAAGCAAGAAGACAACAGCCCAGCCCCCAGCTCGGAGAATGAAGGAAGAAGCTATGCTCGTTAGAAGAATGCAGAATATCCTTGTCAGAATTGCGCTGTTAGGTTTACTTTCGGGGTCACTCGCGGGCTGTGTTACTGAATCTACTGGCGGTAAAACCCTTCCGGCGCCAGACGCCGAGCGCGTTTCAGCCCAGCTGGATTTGGCGCGAGCTTATCTAGAACAAAGGGACTGGACCCGTGCGAAAGCCCCCTTAGGTCGTGCCTTGGATATCGATTCCAATAGTGTCGAAGCCAATGTCTTAAGCGCGGTGCTTTTTACTGAAGAAAACGAACCAGAGCTCGCTGAGAAGCATTATCGTAAGGCGCTCAGCGTGGCGCCAGACAATGCACAAGCACTTAATAACTACGCAAGTTTTCTGTACGCTCAAGCGCGCTACGAAGATGCTTTGATTCCTTTGAAGAAGTTGGTCTCCAATACCCGTTATCGGGCACGGCCCCAGGCATTTGAAAGCCTCGGACTTGCACAATTGCAGGCTGGAGATCGGACAAGCGCTGAATCGGCATTGCGTCGAGCACTGCAATTAAATCCGCGGTTACCGCGGTCGAACCTCGAGCTCGCGGAAATTGAATTCGCCGATGGTGATATTGAGGCAGCACAAACCTACTTTGTCTTTTTTACACGCCTTTCGCGCCCTAATCCGAGGAGCTTGTGCTTGGGCATAAAGCTCGCTAAGGCGCAAAATAATTCGGACCAAGAGGCATCACTTAGTCTTGCGCTGAAAAACTTGTTTCCGGACGCTGTCGAGCAATGTCAGACTTAGAGCCTGCCTCACCTGGGCAGGTCTTGGCCAATCAGCGCGAGGAGTCCGAGATCTCTCTCCGTGAAGTTGCTGATGCGCTGAATTTGCCAATTAGCACACTTGAAGACATAGAAGCTGATGCACTCGACCGCCTTCCTGCCGAAGTTTACACACGCGGGTATGTGCGAGCTTATGCCAGATACTTACGGTTAGATCCTGATCCGATTGTCGCAGCACTGGCCTATTCCGGATCAAGCGAAGCTGCAGCCGTGCTTAAGCCTCAGCAAACCCTATTTGATTTGAACAACCCCAACCTGCGCATGGTATTGATTGGGTGTGCAGCTTTGCTGGTTGTTGCGTTCCTTTGGTATTTTCTTTCTTCGAGTGAAGATTCCTCCAGCGCTGCCGAACCTATGGGCACGGATGCTGAAGTCTCTGAGGTTAAACCCAACCTTGCAGATGAGCGAGCTATTCAGCTTGAGACAGTTACTCCAGAACCTCTAGCAGACACTGCGCAAGAGACTTCTCAAGGATCGGTACTAGAGACTGGGCAGATGATCGAGATGTCAGCCGCCGCCATCGAATTGCCGAGTGTGCAAAGCGCACCAGTGGTTGCAGATGAATCCACGCGCCGCCTGACGGCGACCGGGAGTGAACAGCTTCAACTTACCTTCACCGATGAATGCTGGGTGGAGATTAAAACTACCGATGGCACAACCTTGTATGATGATCTGGGCGGTGTTGGTGTTGTTTGGAAATTTCTTGGCGAGGGTCCGTTTCAACTTTTACTTGGTTATGCCCCAGGCGTAACCCTTAGATTTAACGACGAGCAGGTCAGCCTGGTGCCGCATACGAGAAATAATGTTGCGCGCCTGGTGCTCGGACAATAGGGGTTATTGGTCATGGTGCAAGCAGTCCGTGGAATGCGAGATGTTCTGCCAGATGAAGCGCGACGTTGGCAGACAGTGGCCACAGCGGTTAGAAAAACCCTCTTAGGTCATAGTTATGAGGAAGTACTATTACCACTGTTGGAGTACACAGAGTTGTTTGCCCGCGGCGTCGGTGAGAGTACTGACATCGTTGAGAAAGAAATGTACAGCCTGGAAGACCGTGATGGGGACTCACTGAGTCTTAGGCCAGAAGGTACTGCGGGCTGCGTGCGAGCGTTGCAAGAGAACGGACTGTTATACAATCAAACACAACGAGTTTTTTATCATGGCCCGATGTTTCGCTATGAAAAGCCACAGCGGGGTAGGTATCGGCAGTTCACTCAGATTGGCGCTGAGGTCTTTGGACTTCAGGGTCCGGATGTAGATGCAGAACTCATTCTACTTGCGCACGAGTTCTGGCGTGCCTTAGACGTCAGCGATGGTGTGCGCCTGGAAATTAACACCCTCGGCAGTAGTGGTGCCCGGCAGGCTTATCGCAAAGCGCTTGTCGAATATTTAACGCCTCATAAGGAATCGCTCGACGAGGATAGCCAACGCCGCCTGGTAACGAATCCGATGCGGATTTTGGACAGCAAAGATCGTCACACGCAAGAAATTGTTGCGGCAGCACCCAATTTAGTCGATTTCGTAGACGAAGAAAGTCTGCAGCACTTCTCTACGCTTCAAGGCTACCTCGATGACATGGGTATCGGTTATGTCGTAAATCCTCGGCTGGTAAGGGGTTTGGACTATTACACGCACACCGTTTTTGAATGGATCACCGATGACCTTGGTGCCCAAGGAACTGTCTGTGGCGGTGGCCGTTACGATGGTTTAGTAGAACAATTGGGTGGTAAGGCGACGCCTGCGGCTGGATTTGGTATGGGCCTGGATAGATTGGTGTTGTTGCATGAGGCCCATCATGGGGAGGCGGACACAGCCCCCGTTGATGTATATGTTTGTTTAGCTGAGGCAACGCTGATGCCTTACGCGCAAGATGTAGCGCGCCTAATTCGCATGGCGGCACCTGCAGCACGTATAAGAGTACACATGGGTGGTGGTGCCTTAAAGAAGCAGATGAAGCGGGCCGATACCTGTGGCGCCCAACTAGCGCTGATAATTGGTGACCAGGAACGGCAGGCCGACCGGCTAACCTTCAAAACTTTAGCCAACGGAGAGCAATTTGAGCGCCCCACAAGTGAGGCGATCGCGAAGTTGGCTCAAATTTTAAACACTCATTGAAGAGCCCGAGGGAATTTTTTGAATTGGCGGCATCTAATAGGTTTTTTATGCGAGAATGCGCGCCATTCGAATATCAACACAGCGTCGAAGGAAGTTAAGTGTCCGATTACTTAGATGAAGAAGAACAACTAGTAAAACTAAAAAGCTGGTGGGATGAAAATGGCACCTCGCTGTTGGGCGCGGTGGTTGTGGCTGTGGTCGGGATTGTCGGCTGGAACTGGTACGGTGGGTATAGTGATGAGCAAAGTCAGGCGCAAACGGCGCTGTGGCAATCCTATGCAACCGAGGCTGCTACTGAACCCCGTAATGATGACGCGTTAGAAAGTATTGGCGCCGAGATTGCTGATCAATTTAGTGGCAGTGCAGTGCACGCTTTTGTTCTATTCGATCAAGCAAAATCTGCCGTCGACGCCGGCGACTTTGCGGTAGCCGCAGACAAATTGTCAGCGGTTGTGTCTGAGTCCTCGGATTCCTTGGTTGTTGATCTTGCCCGTATTCGTCTGGCTAAAGTGCAAAGGCAGCTCGATTTGAGTGACGACGCGCTAACGACCCTCGCAGGCGTGAAGAATGAAGGCTATCGGCCACTGGCTTTGGAAATTCAAGGCGATATCTACGCCTCTTCCGGCGATGTAGAGCAAGCACACCTAGCCTACAAGGCAGCGGTAGAGAGTTTACCTGCTGGGGATACTCGTCCTGTACTCGAAATGAAACTCGAGAATGCGAAACCCTACGACGGACAATATGTACAAATGACCGACCAACTCACTGAGGCTTTGAAAGAAGCAGCCAGTGCTTTGCAGGTTGAAATTCCTACGCAAGAGACAGACGTAGCTACAGAAGCGATTGATGAAAACGCTGCTACTGAGGTGGCCGATGAGTCGGAAGCGATCGTCCTCGAGGAGAGTAACCCTTGATTCACTCGTGGCGATCTTATCGTTGGTTTGGTGTCGTTCTGAGTGTTTCGCTACTCGCTGGATGTAGCTGGTTCACATGGCTACCGTGGGTCGACGATCCAGATGACGAAAAAGACAAAGACGAACCGGCGAAGTTGGTTAAGTTTGAACACGAGATTAAGTTAGACCGTCTCTGGCGTGCAAAAATTGGCGAAGGGTTGGGCAAGAAATATCTACGACTTGAGCCAGCGATTGTTGCTGACCGGATAATTGCGACAGACGGATATGGACACGTTGAAGCCCGAGATCGATTTAGCGGTAAGCGAATTTGGCGAACCAAGACCCACAGTTTGCGCGAAGGCTTCATTTCCAAAATGAATTTCATAGACCGTACTGACCCAAGTTTTGTGGGCGGTGGTGTAGGAGTGGGAGAAGGCCTTGCGCTCCTGGGCACCACGAACGGTGAAGTCGTGGCGTTGGACGTTGCAGACGGATCGCTGCGCTGGACAGCTGAACTTGGTAGTGAAGTGCTTTCAACGCCCAGTGCCGATGGTGGTCTAGTATTTGCCCAAACCATCGACGGGCGTCTATTGGCATTGAATGTGGCCGATGGATCCACCGTTTGGACCTACGATAACCAAGTGCCGATCCTTACTTTAAGAGGCACGAGTTCGCCTCTGGTGCAAAGTGACATTGTTTTTGCTGGATTTGCGAACGGGAAAATAATCGCCTTTCGAACAGGAAATGGCGAACCCATCTGGGAGCATCGTGTGATGTTGCCCGAAGGTCGCTCAGAACTAGAGCGTATGGTTGATATCGATGCGCAGCCGCTCATGAGCAACGGTGCTATTTTCATTAGCGCCTATCACGGGCCAACAACATCCATATCAGCGCGAGATGGTCGGCCTCGCTGGGAACAAAAAGTTTCTTCTCACCTTGACCTAGCCGAAGGCTATGGCCAGGTATATGTGGTCAATGAAGATGACCACATTGTCGCAATGGACCAAGAAAGTGGTGAAATCAATTGGACCCAAGAGGATTTTGAGAATCGGGTTTTGACTGCTCCTTTAGCCTTCTCTAACTACGTTCTTGTTGGAGACGATGCCGGATATCTACACGTCATCGCGCAACGAGATGGTCGCCATTTGGGCCGTAGAAAGCTTGATCGTAAAGGTCTTCGTAGCGACATGATTGTCGAGGACAGCACAGTCTATGTCTTGGATAACTCCGGCGGCTTGCACGCGCTGGAAATCGAGCAGCGTTAACTATGATTCCCACCATCGCCTTGGTGGGCCGTCCGAACGTCGGCAAATCAACGCTATTTAACAACCTCACCCGTAGTCGCGATGCCTTAGTCGCCAACGTTCCTGGGCTCACTCGTGATCGCAGGTATGGACGCTTTGAGGTCGATGGCCAAGAAATCAATGTCATCGATACTGGCGGTTTGTTTGGTGAGCATGCGCTCAAAGAGGTACTTCATGATCAAACCAATTTGGCCATTCACGAGGCGGATCTGGTGTTGCTTATGCTGGATGGTCGCGACGGACCAAACCCTCACGATCATGACATTGTTCGATATTTACGCAAAGAGAGTGTGCGATTTCAGACAGTCATAAACAAAGTTGATGGACTCGACGCTGATCAAGTTGTTGCTGATTTCGCCATCATGGGTTTAGGCGAGCCGATAATGATCTCGGCGGCCCACAATCGCGGTATTGCGACATTGAAGCTAGATGTTGTTGCGCTAATCGCTGATTTGAATTTAGATCTGACAGACCCGCTTGCTGACCTTCCAGGCATCAAGGTAGCCGTAGTTGGGCGCCCGAATGTTGGTAAGTCGACGTTGGTAAACCGGCTGATTGGCGAAGATCGCCAGGTCGTCTTCGATATGCCAGGCACCACCAAAGACGCTATAGATATCCCGTTTTCCCGCGAGGGAGTCGATTACGTCATGATCGACACAGCCGGTGTGCGGAGAAAAGGGAAGGTCTACGAAATTACAGAAAAGTTCTCTGTGGTTAAAGCGCTGGACGCCATGGCTCGGGCTGAAGTTGTGATCCTCGTAGTAGACGCCCAAGAAGGCGTGGTAGAGCAAGACCTCCACGTTCTTCAGTATGCGCTTGATGCCGGGTGCGCCATGGTCGTTGCCATCAATAAAATAGATGGCCTAGACGAAGATCAAAGAGACGTTACCCAGCACACCGTCGATCGGCGATTAAGCTTCGTACCCTGGGTGCCTTTGAAAAGAATCTCAGCGCTGCATGGTACTGGGGTTGGTCACTTATTCGATAAGGTGAACAAAATCTACGAAGCAGGTTTGTTTGAAGTGACGACCTCCTTGTTAACTCGGCTGGTACGTAATTTGGTAGATGCTCATCCTGCACCTTCAGTGCGGGGACGGCAGATCAAAATTAAAATGGCGAGTCGGGCCTCCAATCATCCACCCACCGTCACCATTCACGGCAATCAACTTCGCTCTCTACCAGACAGCTATAAGCGATATTTAGAAAATGGCATTCGAGAAGCGCTTGACCTTTTAGGTAACCCAGTAAAAATTAATTTCAAAGAGGCGGCTAATCCGTTTGCACACAAACGCAATGAGCTGACTGAAAAACAACGAGCGAATCGTGGTCGGGTTATTAAGCATCGGAAGTTGCGGAAGAAAAAGAAGTAGTAGTTAGTTCGCGACTAAGCCGCAGAAACGTACAAGATTCCTATCTCAGACCTTCTTCGCTCGACTGCTTGACAGGCAGCGGTACACAATCGCTGGGACAAATTAATCTAACTACGGCTGCATATCGAAGAGGCCGTGTAAAAACTCTGCTTAAGGTTAGCTTTGGTGTGCATAGACCTTATTGTCTTTAGGATCGAGATCGTAACATCGACCACTCACAATAATTTTCTCCAGACGAACGAGTGCATCAGAGTGCCTCAAGTAACCTTTTCGTGCCGATAATGTTGATCACTCGCTTCATGTTGTAGGCAAGCACATGCAAACTCATTTCTGTACTCACGCGATCCAACGTTTTAGTTAAGAAGTGTGTCGAACCCATCCAGGCTTTTAGTGTCCCGTAGGGGTGCTCAACCGTGGCTTTTCGGCGCGCTGGTCATATTTTGTCGCAAAGGAACACGAAAACATCGCTGGGTGGG
>JBNMMV010000019.1:0-26746 GCA_051270205.1 Limisphaerales bacterium | reverse complement strand
ACTGTCGATTTTTTCCACTAGAGGGCCATCTGCAATAGATGCCTGATAGACCTTGACCCACTCTGGATCTTGCACGAAAGCGGTCCAGCTGGCTTTGGCCGCTTCTGCGCTCTTGTGAGCGATAAGGTAAATGAGGGTGTTGGGTTGTTCAGCTGGACTCCAATAAGCGATGTTCTTTATGCCATGTTTTTCGAACAAGGTTATGGTGTGGTCGCGAAACCGGCTATGTAAGGCGTCGATTTTGCCTTCGTTGGCGTAGTAGGTACGTAATTCGTACAGATTGTGTTCGTCAGCCGTGGCATTACTTGCCCATAAACCGAAAACACATATCAGCGGTAAAGTAGCTTTTAGTAAAAGTTTCAAATATTTTCCCCAGTTAATTGAATCGCTTCGTTCATGTTACAGGACGTGGCGTACCTATGGGAGGTAGAATGGCGCAATGAGTCATACCATGCCAACAGCCCAGCCCCTAATGGGGTACAAGAAATTTTGGGCCCATCGCCTCACCCCTGCCCCGGTGTTGCCCACCAGTCGTGAAGAAATGGAACTGTTGGGTTGGGACAGCTGCGACATCATTATCGTTACGGGCGATGCATATGTTGACCACCCCAGCTTTGGTATGGCCATTGTTGGCCGATTCTTGGAGGCACAGGGTTTTCGCGTCGGCATAATTGACCAACCCGGCTGGCAAGACACGGATGATTTTATGGCGCTGGGACCACCAAACCTATTCTTTGGGGTAACAGCGGGCAACATGGATTCTATGGTTAACCGCTATACATCTGACCGGAAGGTTCGTTCTGACGATGCCTATACGCCGGGTGGCATGGGTGGAAAACGACCAGATCGCAGCCTAATTGTTTATGCCAATAGGGTTAGAGAAGCTTACTCGTCGGTGCCCATTGTGGTGGGTGGCATTGAAGCCAGTCTGCGGCGCATAGCGCACTATGACTATTGGTCTGAAAAGGTGCGGCGTAGTGTGTTGCTGGACAGCAAGGCTGACCTGTTGGTATTCGGCAATGCAGAGCGCCAAATCGCTGAAATAGCCCACAGATTGGCCGCGGGTGAATCGATAAAAGATATCAATGATATTCGAGGTACCGCGTTTGCGCGAGCGCAGACGCCAGCCGGGTGGACTGAAATTGACTCAACCCATCTTGATACGCCGGGCAAACTGAACCAGGCGGAAGATCCGTATGCGCTCTCTCCTGATAAGATCCCGGATAAGAATCCGCAAACAAGCTCCGATGCAGCCCCTGATCTGCCAGAAGGCGTGCAAGTGGTTCGATTTGTTCGGGACGTGCCAGCTGCCGATCGAGATCATTCAGTGATTAGATTACCCAGCTATGACGCAGTGCGTGATGACCCCATTTTGTATGCACATGCCAACAGAGTACTGCACGTAGAATCAAATCCAGGTAATGCCCGACCCTTGGTGCAGAGGCATGGCAGCCGAGAGGTTTGGATAACGGCGCCGCCGATTCCTTTGCAAACAAAGGAAATGGATGCAGTTTACGAGCTTCCGTATAGCCGCGTGCCGCATCCAAAGCATGGTGATGCCAAGTTACCAGCTTACGAGATGATTCGATTTTCGGTGTCCATTCAGCGCGGTTGCTTTGGCGGCTGCACGTTTTGCTCTATCACAGAACACGAAGGGCGCATTATTCAGAGTCGCTCTGAAGAATCGATATTGCGCGAGGTTGAAGACATTCGAGATCGAGTGCCAGGTTTTACCGGTGTCATATCTGACCTCGGCGGACCAACGGCTAATATGTATCGACTGCGTTGTAAGAGTGAAACCATTGAAGCCAGTTGCCGCAGACCCTCATGTGTCTACCCTGTGGTATGCCCGAATTTAAACACCAATCATAAGCCGCTCATCGAGTTGTATCGCAAAGCGCGAACCTTGCCTGGGATTAAGAAAGTGCTTATTGCCTCTGGTGTTCGCTACGATTTGGCGATCGAAGACCCGGAGTACGTGAAGGAACTGGCACAACATCATACTGGGGGGTATTTGAAAATTGCCCCTGAAGCATTGAGTGATGGTCCGTTGTCGAAGATGATGAAACCCGGCATGGAAACCTACCATCGATTTAAGGAACTGTTCGATCGATACAGCCAGGAAGCGGGCAAAGAGCAGTATTTGATTCCGTATTTTATTGCAGGCCATCCGGGCACCACAGATGAAGACATGCTCAATCTTGCCGTGTGGTTAAAAGAGAATGGCTTCCGTGCCGACCAAGTGCAGGCCTTTCTTCCAGGACCCATGGCGACTGCCACAGCCATGTATCACAGCGGTATAAATCCGTTACGCAAGGTCACGAGAAAAAGCGAAGCGGTATACATACCCAAAGGGACTAAACAAAGGCGTCTACACAAGGCATTTTTGAGGTATCACGACGCCAACAATTGGCCCCTGTTGCGTGATGCTCTAGTCGAAATGGGGCGTGAAGACCTCATTGGAAATTCTAAGAAGCACCTTATTCCCACCTACCAACCGCAGGGCACCGGTGGCGACTACAAGACCTTCAGAACTCAGCATGTTCGGCCGCCAACCCGCCCGGTACGGCGAAAGCGTAAATCCACTTAGCGACGGGTTACTCGGTTTCTACTAGGTGTTTTTCGGTCTCGTGTTCTCGAGTACCAGTTTACCTAGAATTTTACCTGCCAATTGGTCATTGAGCGCTGTAGCGAACTCGCTCATTGCACGGCGTTCAACGCCGGCCGGTTGTAATTTTCCTGATTCGATCCATGTCATAACCGTGCTGAAAAGCGCTTGGTTGATGGCAGGGTTTGCGCGTGATTCACCACCCCAGTCTACGCCAACGATGGCGCTTCTTTTGAGTAAGGCGAGATTGAGTGCCAGTTTTGGAATGGTGCCACTGGCGAAGCCCACCACAAGAAACCGCCCGCCCGGGCTGAGGCAGCGAAAAGCGGGGTCGGCAAGCTCGCCTCCTACTGGATCATAGACTAGGTTGACGCCATCTGGTGCAGCGGCTTTAACCTGGTCGCGCCAATTCTCTTGGGCGTAGTCTATGGCGGCATCTGCACCAAATGTTAGCGCGGCCTCGCGCTTATCTGGGGTGGAAGCGCCAGCGATTACGTACGCCCCCATGGCTTTGGCAACTGCAATAGCGGCAGAACCCACGCCTCCGGCTGCACCCAATATCAAGATGGTTTCGCCTGCTTGGAGGTGGCCACAATCACGCAGACCGTATAGGGCGGTGGCATAATTAATCGGTAGACCGGCCGCTGTTGCGTCATCCAACAGCAGTTGATCGGGTATTACGGCAACCGAGTTCGCGTTGGCGCAGGTGTAGTCTGCAAACGCGCCGCCAGAGGATAAGCCGAATACGCGTTGACCTGCTTCTACGCTACTGACATTCGCACCCACGGAAACCACCGTGCCGGAGAATTCGCTACCGGGGTAATAGGGTAGTTTTGGTTTGACTTGGTAAAGACCCTGCACCATCAAACCATCGACAAATCCAACGCCTGCTGCATGTACATTAACGAGTACCGAGTCGTCATCAGGTGTCGGTTGTGGCAGGTCGATTTGAGCGAGCGTTTCTGGCGGACCAAATGTTTCGCAGACAATAGCTTTCATCTAAACCACCTTCACATCTTTAGGTGGACCCGCTTTGGTATATCGAGTTCCAGGTGGGTCGACTGCCCAGGTAGGAGACTGGTCCCAGGTGTCGCCAAACACAAGCTCTTGTAATGGCCGCCGACGAACCGGTCCATGCCCGCCCACGGGTTTTCCTAGCGTCAGCGTGCAGGCGATGAAAACATCCTCCGGTATGCCGAGCAGGGGTTTGAGTTGTGCTTCAACTGCGCCGTGAAAACCAGTAATCACACCGCCATAACCCAAGGCTCTGGCCGCCAGTAATAGATTTTGCACAGCCGGATACATCGAAGCGCCTTCCATGGGGCTCGGATCACGGTAGCGGACCATGCATGGCAGGATGAGGCAGGGCGCGTTTGAAAAGCTGTCAACATAGGTTTGCATGACGCGGGCCATGCGAGCCTTGGGCGAGGTTGGGTCGGCGCCGCTGCCTTGATCGTAACGGTCGTTGGCTCTTTTCTCTGCCCAAAACTGTTGGGCTTGGCCAGCGATGATCGATTTTGCCTTTTTTGCCTTGGCAGAATCAGTAAGTACCACGAATCGAAATGGCTGACGGTTCGAGCCGCTCGGTGCGCGTGTTGCCGACCAGAGAATGTCGCGTAGCACATGGTCTGGAATTGGCTCGTCCGTATAACGACGTATCGCCCGCGTCGTCGATAATCCTTCTAACAAGCCAATGGAGTCTTCACTGACGCCGCGTTGGCTAAGATCTTCTGTGGACATACCATTCCTGAATGAATAAATACAAGTGCGCAGTTAAGAATGTCCTCGGGTTAAAGTAAAGTTCTACTGACGTAGTTAAATTCTACCGAAGTAGTTCTAACCAGAAATCCCGGGTGAAGGAATAGACATGAATGATCAAAATGAACAATGGCTGCTGGCTCGGAAACCGCCCGAGGGTTGGCCGCTAGCGGAAGACTTTGTTTGGCAGCAATCAGCATTGCCAGAACCTTCCGAAGGACAGGTGCTTAGCCGCACACTGTTCCTTTCCATGGACCCTTACCAATGGGGACGGCGGCGTAGTGGTGTAGAGAGTCCAGGTGAGGTTTGTCATGGCCGTACGGTCAGTCAGGTGGTGCGAAGCCGATGGGATGCCTATCAAGAGGGCGATTACCTATTCAACACCAATGGTTGGCAGGCCTATGGCTTGACGGGTACTGGTATTTCCCACTTTAACTATATGTTTCCGCGCAAGCTTGATGCCGATTTAGCGCCGCTTTCCACAGCGATTGGGGTGCTTGGGATGTTAGGTCTGACCGCCTATTCCGGCATGATCGTACAATGCGCCCCCCAACCTGGGGAAACGGTAGTTGTGTCCGCCGCCTCGGGAGGCGTCGGGCAAGTGGCGGGTCAACTGGCGAAGCTAAAAGGCGCAAGAGTGGTGGGCATCGCTGGAAAGCCTGAAAAATGCCAATTTGTCGTTGATTCGCTCGGCTTCGATGCCTGTGTTTCGCACCTAAGCGATGACCTAGCGGGCGACCTAAAAGCCGCGTGCCCAGACGGCTGCGATGTTTACTTTGAAAGCGTAGGAGGCCCCGTCTATGAAGCCGTGCTGCCTACACTTAATGACAACAGTCGCATTACGGTGTGCGGTTTTATCTCACAGTATGGCAACACAGATGGCCTCAACGCTCGGGAAACCTGGCAGCAACTTGGCCAACCTCATTTCGATCAGCACCAAGTCACTGTCCATGATCTATTTGTCGGTAACTTCGTCGCGGATTATCAGGATGCCTTCTTAAGTGAAATGGCTGGCTACCTCGCAGATGACCTCGTTCACTACCGAGAAGATCGCTGGGAAGGTCTGCAAAAAGCCCCGGAAGCCTTCATAGCCATGCTCAGTGGCGGCAACTTCGGCAAAACCATCATCACCCTAACCAAATAGGGTCAGACCCTATTTGGTTAGGGGTTGGCGTCGGCGAGGTCTTGTTTGATCGTTCGTGAGGCGAGGAAGTAGAGGATCGCGGAGACAACGTTGAAAATTAAGCTGATTACCAAAGCCCATCTTAGTGAATCTGCGCCTAAATCAGTGGTGATATTGAGGACATCTGAGGCGATGCCTGTAAATTGTGGTCCTAGACCCAAGCCGATGATATTTAGGATGAACAGCAGAATGCTGGCGGCCAAAGCTCGCATCCGCAGCCCGGCGAGTCCTTGAGTCAAAGAGAAGGTTGGTCCGAGATAATAGGCACCCAAAAAGTAGGACACTGAGAGCACCCAAAGCGCGGTATGGGGTTCATGGTGTAAGTAGACGAATGCTGAAAAAGGCACTGATACGATGGTGGCGATTCCTGGCAGCCACAGATACCAACGCGGATCTTTGGCGCCGAATTTGTCGCCTAGGTAACCACCGAGAAAGGTGCCTGCCACGGATGCAAATCCTAAGTAGAAAAGCGCCAGACCCATCTCGCCGGGGGTGTATTCGTGCGATCGAATGAACATGGCCGGGATCCAATAACCCACTCCGTAACCAACGAAAGCGTGCAGGCTGCCTCCGAGGGCCATAAATTTGAAGCTCTTACGCTGCCACAGATGTTTGAACACCTCTTTTACCGGCGGCGCCTCATCTGTTTCTACCTTCAATCCTTCGGCCGCCCCACGAGGCGGTTCGCGCAAAGTAAAACGGACGATCAGCGCCAACATTACCCCCGGTAAGCCGACCACGAAGAATGCTGTACGCCATTCGAAGTTGTCTGATATCCACCCTCCGCCCAAATTGCCGAGCATTGTGCCGATTGGAATGCCCAAGGCGTAAATGGCCAGCGCCGTGGCACGTTTATCGGCCGGGAACATGTCTGAAATCATAGAGTGAGACGGTGGACTACCCCCAGCCTCACCCACTGCTACGCCGATGCGCGCCAACAATAGCTGAATGAAGTTTTGTGCAAATCCACAAAGCGCGGTGGCGATACTCCACAATGCCAGGCAAATGGCGAGGATATTACGGCGTGAACCGCGATCGGCCGCTCGGGCAATGGGAATGCCGAGCACTGTATAAAAAATGGCGAAGGCGATGCCGCCGAGAAACCCCATTAAGGTGTCGGAGACGCCTAAATCTTGTTTTATAGGTTCGACGAGAATGCCGAGAATCGAGCGATCTATGAAATTGAAGACATAGACCACGACGAGTAATCCGAGGGCGTAAGAACGGTAGGCCGGCGAGAATGCAGCAGTGTCAGAAGTAGCTGTTTTCATAATTCTATTTTTTTTACCTTACCCTCAGTCTGCCCGGTGACTTGTCACGGCACAAGACTTGATAACTGGGTATAGTTTGTGGTCGGGTGAATCAGATTAAGGGGAAAGGCATGGAAAAAGTGGACCCATCATCAGTGGGATTAAGCAGTGAGCGGCTGCAGCGGGTCACTAGTTGGCTGCAAGAGCAGGTAGCACTTGAGCGGGTAGCGGGAGCCAGTGTGTGCGTAGGACGGGAAGGAAAAATTGCCTTGCTTGAAACTGCCGGCTTCGCAGATCTCGAGCAGGGTAAGCCCTTTCAAGAAGACACCATCGTGCGTATCTACTCCATGTCCAAAGCGGTAACCACAGTTGCGGCGATGATGTTGTATGAGACTGGTGCCTTCCATCTCGACGATCCAGTGGCCCAGTTCATTCCGGCATTTGCTGATATCCCTGTTTGGAAAGGTGGTGAACTAGATGACGTTGAGCCTCAGTCGGAACCTATGACCGTTCGCCACCTTATGACCCACACATCGGGGCTGACTTACGGGTTTATGCAGACCAACGTTGTCGACAAGGCTTATCGCAAAGCCAGGCTTGATGTAGCGCAAACGTTGGAGGAAATGGTCGATGCGCTATGTCGGATACCCCTCATTTGCCAGCCGGGTAGCCAATGGAATTACAGCGTCTCAACAGATGTGTTGGGCCGTCTGATTGAGATCTGGTCTGGCCAGAATTTAAGAGAGTTTCTGTTGGCGAACATTTTTGTACCGCTTCAGATGCGCGACACAGACTTTCATGTCCAAGTTGAGAACCACGGTCGATTTTCAGCACTATACGCGCCGCTCAATGGCCCAGACATGAGCAGCATAAACAAGAGCCGTGAAGACAACGTTGGTGAACGTGGTGGACTAAAGCTGCAAGAAAGTTCAATAGATAGCGCCTATTTGTCTCCTACTGAGCATTATTCCGGGGGTGGCGGCTTAACCTCGAGCATTGGTGACTATGCTCGCTTCTGCCAGATGTTGCTGAATGATGGTGAACTTGATGGCGCTAGGCTTCTTGGCCGTAAAACGGTGGAGTACATGCGACTGAACCATCTGCCGGATGACCGCGACATGGCTGCGATGGGACAGCCAGTGTGGAGCGAGACCAGCTATGATGGCATTGGTTTTGGGCTAGGTTTTGCGGTGGTAATCGATCCGGTGAAAGCCCAAATCGTCACCTCAGCAGGTGAGCACCATTGGGGCGGCGCCGCCAGTACGTTTTTTTGGTTGGATCCAGAAGAAGATCTGTTCGTAGTTTTCTACACCCAGTTAATACCCTCGTCGACCTACCCAATACGCCGAGAGCTACGCACTCGGGTTTATCAAGCCATAGTTGACTAATCTCGCCAGAGCCAGCGCAGGGTCTCGGCAAAATGCGCACCTGCGTGACGCAACGTATGTCCGCCTTGGCCAAACTCGAAACGCGAGTCGTAGCCTGCGTATTCCAGCGCCTTAGCCATTGCCATGTTGGCGGTTGGCCAATGCCCGAATAACGTTTGAGTGTCATTTTTACCGCTTTGCAAATACACACGCAGAGGCTTTCGATCAGTGGTTTGCACCATATACGGATAGTTGTGACCGCCGCGAATGTTGGTAAACGAGCCGCAGTGGCAGAGGACGCGCTGGAACGACTGCGGGTGAAACCATGCAGAGCTGAATGCACAAATGCCGCCACTGGAAACGCCGCACAAGGTGCGACGGGTTGGGTCGCTGGAGATCCTGACGTTGAGGCTGTCGGCAACGAACGGGATGACAGCGTCCTGCAGAGAGTTGCCATAGCGTGGTGAAATGACGTCGTATTCCTCGGAACGCTGAGCAGCCTGAGGGTCGTATCCTGCACCTGGGTAGCGCGGACACTGCCCTGTAAACTAGCGTATGCGGCGCCATCGTTGAAAATTATTACATCGAGTTCGGTCTCGGGTGTGACGTTGGGGACATAAGCTGCGACCTTGCGGGTGGTGCCGGGGTAGAAGACAGACTCTTGCCAGTGTTGAAATGAGTGAAAGCTGCCTTGGGTGCTTTCGATGAGTAGTTCCGCCTCGGCGCAAGGCTTGTAAATATGGTCATCTGGGTGGTCGAGACCAATCTTGGCGTCAAAATTACCACGGCCGTTTATCTCCACCGGGGTTGGTAAATTCAAACTTAGATCGGTATGTGCGTTAGCAGAAATTGGCATAAGCAGCATCCATTTTGTTATTAGCGTGGGACTTTTGCAGTTGCAGCCGAAAGTTCAGTGTAGTTAACTATCACCTTAGGAGGAAGCGGAGAGAACACCCGTCTAGTAGCAGGTGTATCCGCAGTTAGCACTACTTGCTTGGGAGGGGATTGGTGCTGCTGGGGTCGTGATGCAATTTGCAGCACGCCCTTTTTTTTTACCTAAACTTTCCCTAGCTTAAGCGTCAATTGGTCCAGATTGTCTTTGTCGACACTATTGGTACTTGCCGCCTAACCGTTTCGCTTCTTCCGTTGAAATGCCACACTAGCACTTTATATATGAGGGAAAGATCATGGCTGTAACCACAGACCACGAGATAGTTTCGATTTATCCGTTTACCGACGATCAAGTCGATGAGCTAATGAACAAATCCATGGAATGCGTGCTCATGTGGGCGACTAAAGATGGTTGGCCAGTAGGCGTCACTCACGCGTTCGTTTGGCATGAAGGAAAAATCTGGATCACATTTTCTTCTCACCGGCACCGTGCTGTTGCGATCAAACGTGATGCGCGTGTATCAGTAAATGTTAGTTCACATGGCTATGCACCCGGCGTGGAAGGCCCCGGTGGCGCTATTACGTTCAAGGGAACGGGTGAGTTTTTTGACGACGCTGACACTAAGAAGGCGTTCTACCATCAGTTAGCGAAAAAACTGAACCCTGGTAATCCGGACGGCGAGGCCTATTGGGTCGATTTCTTAGATTCGCCGCTGCGGACCCTACTCGCGGTAACCCCGGTTAAAAAGATCATGTACAACGGCGAAATGGCAGGTCGGCACATGGCGGGTACAGCCACAGAAGAAGAACTGGGCGAACGGCTTGAAAGCGACAACGTGAGAATGAACAAACAACGCGAAAAGTTAGGCTTGGATCCTCGATAATCTAGGAGCGCGAAATGAGAGAAAATACTGCACTCAGCGCATGGCGCGCGGGCGAACAGACAGTGGGCTGTTGGTTGTCGTTGGCGAACACCTATAGTGCTGAAGTCATTAGCAAACTCGGTTTTGACTGGGTATGCGTAGATCTTCAGCACGGTATGATCGACTACCCCGACTTGGCAAACATGCTGCCAGCCATTTCCAACTCGAAGGCAACGCCCATCGTTCGGGTGCCTTGGAATGAACCCTACGAAATCATGAAGGTCCTGGATGCAGGGGCATACGGCGTCATCGTACCGATGGTGAACAATCGCGAAGAAGCACTGCAAGCTGTCGCTGCGTGCCGCTACCCACCTGAAGGTAACCGCTCGTTTGGACCCATTCGAGCGGCCCTCTATGGCGGACGCGGCTACGCTCAGGAAGCTAACGGCCAAATCGCATGTATTGCCATGATTGAAACCAAAGAAGGCATCGACAAGGCTGAAGAAATTGCCTCCACGCCAGGATTGGATGGGGTTTACATTGGACCTGCAGATCTTGCACTCGCCATGGGCTTGCCTGTGAGTGGTGACCAGCCCCAAGAAGAGCATCTGGAGATGGTGAAGCACATACAATCTGTCTGCAAAGCGAACGGCATTGCCATTGGCATTCACACCTCGAGCCTTGAATACACTCAGAAGTACCTGGCTTTAGGGTTCAACTTTGTAACCTTAGGCAGTGAATCTGGGCACATGGTGGCTAATGCTTCACGGGAACTTGCGCTAGCCCGAGGAAGTGTTGAGGAACAGCGAGAGAGCACGGGCTACTGATCAATGCTGTGGGGTCTCCTTATCATCCTGGTTTTGGTGGTCGTTTTTGGACCTGCGATCTGGGTGAAGTGGGTTATGCGTGCGCACAGCGAAGAGATTCCTGGCATGCCTGGCACCGGTGGTCAGCTTGCCACTCATCTGCTTAAAAACCTCGGTATCGACGCCTCAGTTGAGATCACTGAAGTGGGAGACCACTACGACCCAAGTGACAAAGCCGTTCGTCTAACCCGGCCTAACTTCGAAGGTAAATCTTTAACTGCAATTGCTGTGGCGGCCCACGAAGTAGGGCACGCCATACAGCATCATCAAGGCGATCGGCGGCTGGCCTTCAGAACCTCTCTAGTACCGGTTGCTGACCGTTTGGCGCGCATCAGCACAGGGGTCATTTATGCCGCACCTGTCATTGGTTTATTAACTCGCCATCCAGTGCCTTTCTCAATACTCGTGTTGGCGGGCTTAAGCGGCTTGGTGGCTCGCATGATGGTACATCTAGTGACCTTGCCTACAGAATTTGATGCAAGCTTTGGTAAGGCACTGCCGCTGCTGAAAGAAGGCCAGTATGTGGCACCTGGAGAAGATGCGATAATTACCAGAATATTGAGGGCTGCCGCGCTGACCTATGCCGCTGCTGCTTTGGCGGATGTGTTGAATCTTCTTCGTTGGGCTGCGCTGTTGCTCCGTCGCTAATTTTATATTGGGATGAACCGTGAGAATTGTGAGTTTGAACGTCAACGGGCTTCGAGCCTGTGCAAAGAAAGGGTTTGGTGACTTCTTAGAGACGAGCGGGGCGGATGTTGTTTGCCTGCAGGAAGTTCGAGCCTTTCCTGAACAGCTACCAGATGAAATTCGCGAGCCTACGGGCTGGCATGCGTCTTTCTTTCCTGCCAAACGCCCAGGCTATAGTGGGGTCGCGATTTACAGTCGTGAGAAGCCGTCGCGAGTCATAACCGAATTAGGCGTTGAAGAATACGACATCGAAGGGCGGTTCATCGTTGTAAAGTTTGGAAAGCTTTCCGTCGCGAGCGTCTACTTTCCGAAAGGTAATGGTAAAGAGCGGGACAACTCGCGTGTGCCGTACAAGCTTGGTTTCTATGAGAAAGTTTTTGAGCAAGTTCAAGCGTTGAAGAAGTCGGGGCCAGTTTTTGTCACAGGTGACTTCAATACCGCTCACGATGAAATTGATCTAGCTCGACCCAAAACCAACAAGAAATCCAGTGGTTTTTTACCTGAAGAAAGAGAGGAAATAACCCGCTGGCTGGACGCTGGATGGGTTGATACTTTTCGTCACCGGCACCCCACTGAGGAAGGTCACTATACCTGGTGGCGTCAATTCGGCGGTGCCAAAGAGAACAACGTCGGCTGGCGCATTGATTACGTTGTGGCGTCCACTTCTGCAGATAAGCGGGTTAAGAAGGCCTTCATCTGGCCCGAGATTTCACTCTCAGACCATTGTCCGGTCGGTGTAGATGTTGAGTAGGCCCAGATTGCTCCGGATGCGTCTAGCTCGGCTTGGTAAACTTCAAAGTCATTCGATTTGATTCACCGACAGCAACCATAGCGGCCTTGAGCTCTGGATTGTCTTTACTGCCTGCAAAGCTTGGCGGCAGGCGCCAGACGACGTCATCTGTAGTTGGCTGATCTAGACCGTTAGCATTAATATCGCTGGCACCGTTGTATTCGAAACCAACCTGCTCCATCGCCGCAATGACTTTGCTGCGCTTCAAATAACCCGCGCTTCCGTTAGCCCAGGCGTCTGGCGTGTCAACTCTCGCTTCGTGTTGAACAATGCCAACAATGCCACCGGGTTTGAGCAGGTCGTAGGCGTCAACTAAGGCATTGTGTAGAAACGGTGTCTTTTCCTCGAAGCGCGCCATATTGTGTAGCGCGCGAACGAACAATACGGCATCAACGGTACCCTTGCGTTCTTCAGCAACGTTGCCGAAAACAAATGCGCTAACTCCGGCACTGTCTGCGCCACGCCACGCTTGTGCGCCTTGCGGCCAAGTGGTTGGCCATGCCGCCATGTTTGCTAGGTATTCCTCATTAGCGAAAGGAAAATTTCCCCAAAGATCTTGGGCGTAGTTAACGCCAATGAGGTGGCCCTCGTTACCCAGATATTCGAGCAAGATTTTGCTGTACCAACCACCGCCTGGTAGGGCTTCAACGACCGTCATGCCGGGTTGTACGCCGACGAACTCTAAGGTCGCCTGAGGGTTGCGGTATTGATAACGTGCTTGTGTCTCCGCAGGCTGAGCCGCGAGCACATCTGCCAGGGTACTAGATGTTTGGGTGGGTACACTATCGACCACAGGGGGTTCTGTCTGAGATTGAGTGCAACCTGCTAAGAGGAGCACGGGCAGAACGAAAATGGCGAAGGCGGGTAGGCGCATGAGTTTCTTCCTAGATTGAAATTTAGCTAATGTGTTTCACGGTGGACGGTTTTGTATTCAGTTTGCCATGAGGGCTCCTTGAAATGGATCCTCTACCAGTTTCATTCGAGCACATTTGAAGCTCAAAATAGCAAGGCTTATGTGTCACTGCAATGCTATTCCAGAAAAGGTAACTCGGATTTGTAAAGTCTTAGCCGTTCTTGCAGGTCCGCTATTTTCAGGTTGTCGATCGTGGTTTCTCGCGCGCCAGATATAACTCGTTGTTGCAGACTGGTGGCAAGGCTGAATCGTCCGAGGCGAGCGTGGGCCGCTGCGTAGGTATCTAGCAGTTGCCAGCTGTCTAGGTACAACACTAGGTCGCCTATAAGTTGGAGAGCTTGCTCTGGGTCCGCGATTGAAGTGTCAGTAGTGGCAAGTAACCAAGCGTAGTTGTTAATTGCACTCAGGTTGTTCAACGCAACTGCGACCTGGTAGTGACTAACGGCAAGCGTTAGGTTTTGTTCGTAGTGGTGACCGCGATGATAAAATTCTGCCAGACGCGCATGTGCGTCCGGGTGCTTCTGAGCTGCAGCCGAGAGCAGATAGTCTTCTGCTTTTGACCAATCTTGATTGACCAATAAGTCAGCCAGCTCGTACTGGGCAGTTGCAAATCCTTGCTCTGCACTGCGTTCCAGCCAACTTAATCCAGTTTGTAAGTTGGCGTTTTCCAGTTTGGATTCGAGGTGCGCTTTGGCAAGCAGATATTGAACGGATGGGCTGCCTGCCCGGGCGGTCAATTCGAGCCAGTTGGCAAAGTCACTTTCGTAGGCCCGATTGCGTCCAGTGAATATCTTGCCTGCATAGCTAGGACCTTCTGGGAACTCGATGAGACCGTGGCGAACAACTTCATCAATCCAGGCGCCAATTATTGTAATGCCAGTTGGCCAATTCAGCGTGCCGCTGCCTATGGCGTGACCATTCTCCCACTCGCCCTCGAAAGAACTGCCATCGGCAAAGTGCGCAACAGCGTGACCGTCGCGCTGGTCGTTTTGCCATTGGCCTTTAACGCTAGAGTGGTCTGGGCGTTGTTCTAAGCCAAAGCCCTGGCGCTTTCCTGCTTGCCACATACCTTCATAGGTAACTCTGTTCGGATAGGTAATGGTGCCGTAGCCGTGGTGCTGGTCCTGCGCCCAATCACCCTCGTAGCGACTACCGTCTCTATATAGGGCCGCACCGTGACCGTGTCGGCGGCCCGCTTGCCAATCACCTTGAAAAGTCTGCAGTTTGGTTTGCAATTTGCCGAAGCCGTGAAGTTTGCCTTCAAACCATTCACCTCTTGCCTTGGTGCCGTTGGCGTAGAGCAGTGTGCCTCGGCCGCTATAGTTGAAAGTGGCCAAGTCGACTTGGGTTTCGCCTTTGTCTGTGCTTAGCGTTGCCATTTCAGGCGAGGGTTTGGAGGGGGTGACTTGGACAGATTTGGGTTGCAGTATAGCTTCAACGGGTAAGACCGGCTTACTAGCCTGGCAGCCGGCCAGCGTTGCACAAAGTAAGGCCATTAGTACAAGGCTGCAAATACTATGATGCATGTTTTGATCTTTACCTGTGAATCGTTGCAAAATCAGGGTCTGTATTATGAAGGAATAACAATGACGAACGAAACAAAGGTGGGTGAGGTAGAGGCGGGAGTTGAAGGTGTTCATATCGAGAATGTCTCCCGTTGGTTCGTCGATCACGTTGACGGCGCTACCTTACCGTTGTCGTTCGATTTGATTGCTGGTGGGCATTCTAATCTAACCTTTGGCGTTAGAGATGCGGAAGGGGTCACGTATGTCCTGCGCCGTCCGCCGCTAGGCCATGTGCTAGAAAGTGCTCATGACATGGCGCGTGAGCACCGAATTATTGATGCGCTGCAGGGTTCTACGGTGCCAGTAGCCAAAACAATTGGGCTGTGCCGCGATGTACAGGTGAACGATGCGCCATTTTATGTCATGGATTACGTTGCAGGACCTGTTCTTCACGATGCAGAAGTGTCGATAACAATCCCAGCCCAGGAGCGTGAAAGCATAGGTAGGCACGTTGTCGAAGTGCTAGCGGCTTTGCATGCCATCGACCCGGATGATGTTGGGTTGGGGGATTTAGGCCGCAAAGAGGCGTACTTGGCCCGTCAGCTCAAACGATGGAATAAACAATGGGAAGCCTCTAAAACTCATCCCATACCCGCGATGGAACAGGTGTCAGAGCTTTTAGAGGCGCGCATGCCAGAGCAGGTGGGCGCGAGCATCGTGCATGGTGATTATCGATTGGGCAATATGATTATTGGCCAAGGCAAAATTAAGGCAGTTCTAGACTGGGAGCTGTGTACGTTGGGGGATCCTTTGGCTGACTTTGGTTATCTGTTAAATTCCTGGATTATGCCCGGTGAGGTTGAAGAAGATCTAACCGCCACCGCTGTAGGTGGCTTTGTCAGTCGTGAAGCCTTGACAGAACAATATGCTCAAGCGACAGGTCGTGACCTGTCAGATATCGACTATTACCGAGCGTTCTCACATTGGCGTCTAGCCGCCATTGGGCAGGGGGTCTACAAACGTTATTTGGTCGGCGCAATGGGAGAGAATCGAGACATGGACTTAGACGCTTATAAGCAAAGTGTCAGCGATCGAGCACAAGCTGCACTCGAACTATTGTCCTGAAGCGGCGCTTTGACCGTCTGGGAAAGCGAGCTCCGTAAAAGGCAGTTCGTTCACTAAGACCACGACTTTTTGGACCACCGCTTCGGTCGAAATACCAATAACAATACAGGGCGAGGTCAGAGTTTGGGCATGCATCCCACTGGTTGGTTGCTGCCAGCTTAGGCGAATGTTGAGCGCTCTTCTGTCGGCGTCGCTGTTGAGCAGACCAAAGGCGTACCCGGCAGTTGGCTGTGTGCCTTTTGATACTGCCAGCAGGTGTAGTCCCTTGGGTAGTGCTAGCGTTTCTTCAGTTATTACCGCGCCGCGTAATTCGGCAAGTTGCTCGAAATCCACCCATTTGGCACCAGACTGTATAGTTTTGCAGGACTGATAATTTAAAACTTCGGTAACTTCTACGACGCCTGGCGTACAGCCGGTGAGAGCGCAAATACATAGTATGGAAGTGCACAGGGCAGATCGAGTGTAGCGATTCACGTGCGCCCAGGAACCCTTGAGAGGGACTACCTGAAGAGAGAGGGTGTTGGTTTGTGCTAGTAGGTCTGAGATCAGTTAAAAAAGACGTGTCAGCCGGGAGGCCCGGCTGAAGTGCAACTTCTCTTCTGGGGGAAGGACACTTATTAGGGAGGACTGCATGAAGTTGCTAGCACGTCTTGTAACTGAAACTGTTGATCATTGTACTGGACAAAACCTGTAAATCAAGAGTTTTGTTAAAATAAATGCAATTTGTACAGGTTATGTTCCGTTTTAATTTTCTGCGAGCTTCGTTACGAATGATTCGAGCGCGGTTTCCAAGCCCAGGCGCGCCTGGCTTGCGTCATTTTGGAGGTGGCTGTAAATCTGGCTGCGGGGCATCGCGAGCGAGGTGTCCTCTACATAGCTAGAGAAGGCGTTTAGCTGGTTTATGGCTTCGACCAGATACTGGGCACAGTTGCTTGGGTCATCTGTTTCAATGGCGAGCGCGATGAGTTCCTCATCACTATAGCGGCGGGGCGAGTAGCCGACCGCGGCTGAGCTTGCGCCTAATTCGGCAATCGAAACGTGCTCTATTTCGGCCCAAGTAAGTGGCCATTTTAGGGCTTGATAGCCAGCCCCAGTTACGTCTCCAACAGTTTTCGCCGAGGCAAACTGATAGATGCTGATAACGGTCGTATCTGGATAAAATTCTTTAATAGAATCAATGTCATGCATCGAAAGCACGGGTAGCTGAACAATCATCAGTTGGGGTGCTTGAACAGCGATTTGCTCGGTTGCAAACGCTTCCATATTGGCCCACCGAGCAGCCACATCCAGACGAGTACCGGAACCACGTTGAGCCTGCTGCTCAAGCATGAGGAGGTTCGGACCAATGAGTCCAACCACGGGGCTATGCACGACATCCAGGCGCCGCGTCGGTGTGTCCTCGACTTCGGCGCGAGCTAATAGTTGGCCGTAGTCAAGATTTGCCAGCGAGGATATGGGTTGGCCTTGATCAATGAGGTGTTTGATCAGTTTGAGACGGTCGAGTTGGCTTTTACTGTAGAAGCGGGTCTTGCCTGATTTGTGTGCAGGGCTGAGGTCGTAACGCCGTTCCCAGGCGCGAAGGCGCTCTACAGATAATCCTGTCAGTGACGCGACGGTCCCTATTCGGTATAGGTCTTTGTTCGTATTCAAAACCACGGCAGGGCTTGTCCAGGTACAATATCTGGACGATTGTAACTCAATTTCTAACCTTGTACAGGTGTAGCGTAGAGTCGATCGGCGAGAACAATAAGTGGGCGTGTCGCGGATAGGGAGGAAGGGGAGAGAACACCACGCCACGCCCGTGCCTGTGTGGGCGAAGTTTTAGCCCGGCCAGACGGGCGGCATGGTACGCTCGCAGCGGTTCAATGCAACCGCTCAAGTGTAAAAAAATGTTACTTTTTATTACCTTAGCGGGCATTAGGCTGTCGCAAGCTAACGGCTCGACAACAGCCCAATGCGAGCTTTAGCGCCCGGTGAATTTTGGCTTTCTTTTCTCCATGAATGCCTTTAATCCCTCGGCGAAGTCTTCAGATTGGAAAAGCCCTGAAAGATGGACCATTAGGTGGTCTACAGCGGTGTCATAAGATTCTTCTAGCCCCATGCGCATCATACGTTTGGTCGTTTGCACGGCCATTGGCGCGTTTTCGGCTACTTCCTCGGCCCATTGACGAGCAGTAGGCATGAGGTCATCTTTGGCAACCACCTCGTTTACGATGCCGATTTCCTTGGCTTCTTCAGCACCAATGGTGCGGCCTCGATAATACAACTCCGCCGCTTTTGCCCATCCCACTAGCCGTGGCAGCAACCAAGTGCCACCACTTTCTGGCACTACATTGCGCTTTGCGGTTACTGCAGCAAGCTTGGCGTTGTCTGACATAATGCGCATGTCACAGAGCAGCGTTAGATCCATGCCATAACCTGCAGCGGCGCCGTTAATGGCGCAGATAATAGGTGTGTCGCAGTGCCACATAACGTTAATGGGTGCATCACGAAGGTCGAATAATTGTCGTGGGCGGTTGCTGCCCTGGGACATGCTTGCTTTGCCAGACTCATCCATGCGGTCGCTGGTATCAATTAGATCGAGTCCGCTACAAAAACCGCGACCCGCACCGGTAAGAATGATGCAGCGCACATCTGGATCTTTGTCGGCCTCAACCACTTTCGCAGACAGCTCACTGAGCATGGGCCGGCTGATTGCGTTAAGCCTTTCTGGCCGGTTGAGCGTAATGGTGGCTACAAAGCCGTCTTGTTCGACTAATAGTTCGTCAGTTGTAGATGCGGATAGTGTCATGGTTTCCTCTTATACAGACTTGGTTCGGAGCTTGTGCTCTATGTATGGTATGCCACCAGAACATGGTTGTGAACCGCCGTGGCTTGGTCTAGCCTCTGGCTCATTATTGGAGGGAACACAATGTTAAACGTTATTCGAGCCCCATTCTTGGCGGCTTTTTTCTTTGCCGTCTGCCTAACAGGCGCCCTTGGTTCAGGGGATGCCCAAGCGCGTGAATTGCCTACTACGAAACCTGAACGGGAAGGCTTTTCCAGTGAGAGACTGGCTAAATTGACTGCCCACATGGAAGAACGTGTCACAGATGGCACCATGGTCGGAGGTATGGGCATGATTGCCCGCAACGGCCGCATCATTTACAACGAAGTATACGGACAAGCCGACCGGGAAGCCGGGCGTGCCATGACGGAAGACGCGATCCACCGAATCTATTCCATGAGTAAGCCCATTACGGCGTTGGCGGTGATGATGCTTTATGAAGAAGGACACTTCTTTCTAAATGATCCTATCGCGCGCTACATTCCAGAGCTTGCGAACCTTGAAGTGGCGTTATCAACTGCAGACGGCAATACAGGTATTATTTCTGACGGCACTCAAAGCCGTGGCGTCGGCGAAGGCGATGAAGATCTAACGGGCCAAACTCGCAAACCTTCCCGCCAACCGACGATCCGAGATTTGCTCACCCACACAGCTGGGCTCACTTATGGGGTTTTCGGAAATACCGAAGTTGACCAACGTTATCGGGCGGCACAGCTTTTAAGTTCAACCATGAATTTGCAAGAATTTGTCACGGAGTTGGGTCAGATTCCACTGCAATATGAGCCTGGAACTCGCTGGCACTACAGTGTTGGTGTCGACGTGCAAGGCCGCTTGGTTGAGGCGATTACTGGCATGACGTTTTGGGAATTCCTAGAGTCACGAATTTTCAAACCGCTAGGAATGCATGACACCTACTTTACCGTTCCGCCAGAGAAGCTAGATCGTCTGGCTCAGCTATATGCGCCCGCAGGTACGGCTGGTAAAGGTTTTTTTGAGCCTGGTACTGGCAAAGGCTTGGAAGTGGCAGCAGCCGCTACGAGTGTCGGCTACGTTAAAGGAACGCGATTCCACGGAGGCGGTGGTGGTCTGGTCTCAACGGCAAGAGACTACATGCGCTTTGCGCAATTAATGATCAATGGCGGAGAGTTGGACGGCGTGCGACTGTTGTCGCCAAAAACTGTCGAACTGATGACCGTCAATCATCTAGGTGATATTAAAATGGGTTTCAACCGCGGTGGCGCTGGCTTCGGTTTAGGCTACGGTCTGGTTTTGGACCCAGGACTTGCAGGAGAAGTGAGTTCGGCGGGCGAATATAACTGGGGTGGAGCGGCAGGCACTCGGTTTTGGATAGATCCTCAAGAGAACTTGATTGGCCTGTTTATGGTGCAGAGCATTCCTCACCGCACCCGACTTGCTCAGGAGTTCAAGGTACTCACTTATCAAGGTTTGGTTGAGTAGTTAGTAGCGAGCCAATTTTGTAGCGACAACACATCCCAGAGTTTTGCTGCATTGTTGGCTCGACCATCCAAGTGGTCCTGCCATAGAACTCTGATGGGGTCCGAATCGAAGATGCCTTGGTCGTCTAGGCGGCGAGCTGCCAACAGATTTTCAGCCCAGTCCTGCAGGGGTCCGCGCAGCCAGCTGTCCAGTGGTACGCCAAAGCCCATTTTTGGACGGTCGGTTAACTCCCTCGGCACGTATCTTTCTAAGATTCTTCGCAATGCCCATTTGGATTCGCCATTTTGATACTTCATAGCAGCGGGTAAAGACGCGGCAAGTTCAACCACCCTGTGGTCTAGCAGCGGTACGCGCGCTTCCAGCGAGACGGCCATGCTGGCGCGGTCGACCTTGGTCAAGATGTCGTCTGGTAAATACGCCGCAGTGTCCTGCCACGCCATGCGCGCGAACGGCTGAAAGGATTGGGAGAAGTGATTAATGTCGTTGTAGGGCGTAGTCAGTTCCTGAGTGCCTTGAAGGAGTATATCTTGAGGGTTTTTCCAGTGCGACATCATCGATTCGTAAAAAGCCTGATGATGAGTCGTTGCTTCAAAGAGTTCGCTGGCAGCTGCAAACTTTTGGTTCATGAGACCCTCACGCCCACCCCAAGCGGGTGCCTTGATGCCAGCCGTTAAGTTGTTGAGTGTCTGATTCTTTAACAAGGCTGCCAAACCTTTGCCTACAGGTGCAGGAATGAGGCGCATTTTTTGCCACAGCTTTTGGGTGGTGTAGTAGCGGCCATACCCCCAAAACAATTCATCGCCACCGTCGCCAGAAAGCGCAACGGTGACATCCGCTCGAGCCATTTTACTGACTAGGTAAGTGGGCAGAATAGATGAATCAGCGAAGGGTTCATCCATCAGTCGCGGCAGTTCCTGCATAGAATCTAATAGATCATCAGCAGAAACGTAAAGCTCTGTGTGGTCCGTCTCTAGATGAGCGGCGACTCGTCCTGCATGGGCGGCTTCGTTATAGCGTGGGTCTTCGAACCCAATGCTAAAAGTCTTTACCCTTTGAGTGCTTTGTTCTGCCATCAATGCACAGACCAACGAGCTGTCGTAGCCTCCAGACAGAAAAGCGCCAAGCGGAACGTCTGCAATCATTCGATCTGACACAGCTTGGCGCAGGGTGTCGTGTAGTTCGTTTAGAAGTGCCTGTGGGTCTTCGTCGCGGGCAGGCTGTTGGGCGACTGCGGCTAGATCCCAGTACCGATGAGTGTGTACATCTGCGTCTGGTCCAGCCTGACAATCGAGACGAAGTACCGTTCCGGGGGTTAGCTTGTTGATACCTTCGTAAATCGAAGCAGGTGCGGGGATAAAGCTGTGGCGCAAAAAACTGGCAATCGCTTGGTAATTTAGCGATAGGCCTGATGCCATTGGCTGTAACGTATGTAATTCGCTGGTGAACACGAATGAATCGCCAACCCAGCCGTAGTAAAGCGGTTTTATGCCGAGCCTATCGCGCACCAAATACAATGATTTGCTAGGTCGGTGGTAAGCGGCAAAGGCAAACATGCCTACTAAGCGCTTGGCTGTTTCTTCGACGCCCCAAGTCGCGATGGCTTGGACCAGCACTTCGGTATCAGAAGCGCTAGACCAGGGGCCGTTCAGTTCCTTCTTAAGGGCTTCAAAGTTGTAGATTTCGCCATTGTAAGATATCACCCAAGCTTCATCGTGAGAGGACATGGGCTGTTTGCCTGCGCTACTCAAGTCAACAATAGAGAGCCGTCGGTGTGCCAGGGCAACGTTGTTTTCTGACCAGCTCCCTTGATCGTCAGGTCCACGGTGTTTTATACGGCTGCTCATTTTTTCGAGCAAGCCGAGATCCGGGGCTTGGCCGTGTTTAATAATTCCAACTATGCCGCACATCAGCCTGGTGTTCCTAGTCCAAGCACACGCCGCCAGTCATCAAAAAATTGCTGGTCTGAATACTTTGCAGAAATAGTGGCGGCGCCATCGACTAAGCGCTCGCGGCGTGGTTCGTCATTGCAT
The DNA here is from genome assembly GCA_051270205.1 of Limisphaerales bacterium. Taxonomy (GTDB): domain Bacteria; phylum Pseudomonadota; class Gammaproteobacteria; order Pseudomonadales; family Azotimanducaceae; genus UBA4421. Next base: position 4,625 of record JBNMMV010000019.1, on the reverse strand, counting down.
AACGTCTGTAGGTGTTGTGCGAGATTGTCTAATTCCTTCAGGCTTAGCAGCACACCATTTTCTTCATTGTGAATAATGTCACCAGGGCCGGTTGGGCAGTCGCTTGCTATCACCGCGCAACCACAGGCCATGGCTTCCATTAGTGCATTTGGGGAGCCTTCAAACAGAGAAGCGGAAACAAACACGTCGGCGCGCTCGTACCAATCTTGCAAGTTTCCAAGGCGAGAAAAGCGCTGCATGGTGGCGGGTGCGGCTTGCTGGTCGATGATCGCGTCGACTTCTGCTGCTAATTCGCCATCGCCGATCATTACAAGGTGCCAATCTTGGAGGTGTGTTTGTGCCTCAAGAAACGCTCGCAAAACAACAATGGGTTGTTTTTGTTCGACCATGCGGCCGACAAAGAGCACAAGCTTTCCGTTTGATGGAACGAAATCGGCTGGTGCTCTGGTCGGCGAGAATTGCGGGAGCGGTAGCGAAATACTGTTAGGAATGACAGCCACTTGGGTCAATCCAAATGCCTCGGCGAGGTAACTCGCGCTTGAACTTGAGAGGACTACTGTAGTTTGTGCCCGAGGGTAGGTGAGCTGCTGCATTTTACGACGCCATTTAGACACGTGGGCGAACGGCGGGTGGACGCGCTCGGCGATAACAGTAGGCACCTCTAGCCCCAAGGCGGCAATGAGAGCGACTACATTTGCGGTTGGCATAAAGGTTAAAACAATGTCCGGTTTCTGGGTTTTGATGACCCGCCGTAGGCGTACAATGCGTCTCATGTTGCTGAGTAATGCTTGAATGGGGTTCTGTGACTGTGCACTGGCCGCCAATGAAATACGGCTTACTTCGGGTCGAATTGGGTAGTGGTCGCAGATTATAGAAGTTTGGGTCACCAGCGTAACGATGTGTCCCTCATCAGTAAACTGATTGGCAAGCTTGGTGAGTACGCGTTCAGCCCCACCAGAGGCGAGGCTAGGAATGTAGAAAAGTAGGTGCATCTTGTTGTGCATCAAGACCCGTGCGTTGACGGGTTATGATAGCACTACAGACCCACTGCGTGCGGCTTTGCCGTTTAAGGTTCTGAGCCGAGATGGACGATACTACCAGAACCGACGATGCGTTCTTTGAGAATGGGCTCTCCGTAGTATTTGAGATCGCCGGAACCCACTATAGAAACCGCTAGGTTGGCTTCAGCCCAGACTCTAATGTCACCCGAGCCACGCACGCTCGCTGTGGTTTCTTGGCTGCGTAGCTCACCGGCATCATGATCACCGCTGCCACTGATAGATATTTCTTGCGACACGACTCGGCCGGCAAGTTCTATGTCACCAGAGCCCGCGATCTTTGAATTCACCTTGTCGGCATCGAGTTTATGGACTTCGACGTTTCCAGATCCGGCAATGGAAATTTCTAGCTCGTCTACCTTCATGCTTTCGATTTCCATATTCGAAGAGCCGGTAATGCGCAGCGTAAATTCTTCTGCTTCTAACAGCTCGGCGAAACCATCGCCGCTGCCCGCAAGCGTGATGGCATCCAGCGTTTGGTAACCGATGGTGACGACAATGTTGTCGTTATTCCAATCGAACCAGGAGTTGTCTTTGTACACTTTCAAGTTGTCGCCTTTTACGCGGGTGCGAATTTCTTCGATGGAATCGGCGTCACCTTCGAGCGTAATGTAGTGTTCGTCGGCGTTCACAAATTCTACTTCGAAGGGCAGCGTAAACGTGACTTCAGTGAACGCATCTAGCTCGATTTTTTCTGTTGCCGCGAAGGCTGGTAAGGCGAAGGCTAACATCGCTAGGGTGGCCCCGCTTTTTGATAGAAAGCTCTTTGATAGAAGGTTAGTTACTAGAGCAGGTTTAAACATCGGAAATTCCTGATTAACAGTCAATGAAAGCTAAGTCGCTGAGATTGGGAAAATAGTTTGTATTATGCCCATAATTTTTTACCAATAGGGCATACAGGTTGGTCTAACTGTGCTTCAATCTCGGACTTTTGATTTGTGGGGAGCAAATAATGTCGAAGCTAAAGCTATACGGGATAGCCAATTCCAGAGCCTTTCGGTCAGTCTGGGCGGCAGAAGAACTCGCCCTTGATTACGAACACGTACCGGTGACCTTTGGCGGAGACTCAAAGGAGCAATCCTACTTGGATGTTAATCCGAATGGTCGCATTCCGGCGCTGGTCGATGGTGATCTGAGATTGTTCGAATCCATGGCCATTAATATGTACCTCGCGAAACAATACGGTCCTCACCTTCTGCCAGCAGATGCTCAGGGTGAGGCTCAGGTTTGGCAGTGGAGCGTGTGGGGCATTAGCGAAATTGAACCCCTGCAAATGGCAATGGTTGTGCAGCAGTTCTTTACACCTGAAGAAAAGCGAGATCAAAAGATATTTGATCGGTCGGCGAGAGGCCTACTACGACCACTGCAGGTGTTGGACACTCACCTTAAGAGCCATACTTGGTTGTTGGGAGACGATTTTACCCTTGCCGATCTAAACCTAGCCGCGGTCATGGATTTGCTCAATATGCTGCAGCATGACGTGTCTGAGTTCACTGAGGTGAGACGTTGGTTGGATGCGTGTTATGCGCGGCCTTCTTACGCCGCTGCAAAGAGTGTAGGCGCATGACTTTTTTTAGTAAGCGTGGTGAGCAAGTCCGGTCTATTGCTGACAAATACATTGAAGCAGAGCTATTCAGTGGTATTGAGTGGCAGGTCGAAACAAATGGCCAGGTGCTGACTGCCGGTTCTGTAGGGTGCAGTGATCATGCTCAACAAACCGCTATTCCGGATGGCGCAATCTATCGAATATTCTCGATGACAAAACCTATCGTCTCGATGCTCGCTCTCCAGTTGATAGAGCAGGGTAGGCTACGACTGTATGACATGTTGGCTCAGTTCGACGAGCGATTTGCCAACATGATGGTGCTGACTGCAGATGGTCTGATCAAGCCTGCGGAACGGCCCATTACCGTTGAAGACCTTTTGACCCACCGGGCAGGATTTACCTACGAGTTCATTCATGGCTGTCACATTGGTCAGTATTACAGAGAAGCAGAGATAAATGCTGATGGCTCGCGCACGCTCGATCAAATGATGGGTGCATTAGCTGAACTGCCGTTGGCCTTTCAACCTGGCAGCAATTGGCGATACAGCGTTTCCATCGACGTCTTGGCACATGTTATCGAACGTGCAACGGGCGAGTCTTTGCCTCGCCTACTGGCCGAAAATATATTTTCGCCGCTCGGTATGACCGATACGGCCTTTTTTGTCCCTGAAGATAAACGTAACCGTCTCATGACTATGTATGGTGTGGGGATTCTGGACGGATCCCCGGCGTTGGCGCCTTCGCCGCAGACGCTAGAGCCGCTCGATGTGGACGCCATGTATCCGGTTGACCAGCCGGATACTTTTGTTCGCGGTGGACTAGGTCTCTATTCGACCACTGAGGATTACATGGCGTTTGCACGCATGTTGCTCACTGGCAAGGCGCCAGACGGGACCGTGCTGCTATCGAGGAAAATGTTGAGTCTGGCGCAAACGAACCGGATTCCTGAGTCGCAGTTGCCGCTGAATATTGGTCCGAGCGTCTTCTTAGGATATGGCTGGGGTCTGCTAGGTCGGATCATGCTAGATCAAGGTCGTGCTTCGACGCTTTCGAATGAAGGCGAATTTGGTTGGGCAGGTGCAGCGACTACCTACTTTTGGGTTGATCCTGGTGAACAGACCGTGGGTGTTGTTATGACACAGTATTTGGGAACAGCTTTGCCGTTGTCTGACGACCTGCGTACCGCTGCGTACCAAATGTTGAGCTAATTGGCTTAGCTGTTGGCTTAACTTCGGTGACCGTAGTCGGCCTTAATAAATGCAGCACCTTTCTCCGCGATCATCACCGTGGGTGCATTGGTGTTGCCTGAGGTGATGCGTGGCATAACACTGGCGTCTATGACTCTCAACTTGTGGATGCCGTGAACTTGAAGGCGATCATTCACTACCGCCATGTTGTCGTCACCCATCTTGCAGGAACCTACCGGATGAAAAATGGTGGTGCCCAATTCTCGCGCTGCATGTTCCATTTCAGCTTGGGTTGTGACGTCAGGACCTGGTTTCAGTTCGGTTGGGTTGAACGGCGCTAAGGCTTCGGTGCTCATGATACGACGTGTGAAGGCCAGTGATGAAACCGCTACCGCCAGGTCCTCATCTGTTGAAAGGTAGTTCAAGGCGATTTCAGGCGCCACGGCGGTGTCAGTAGAGAGCACTTTGATGTGACCGCGACTGCTGGGCCGAAGATTGCAGACACTCGGTGTAATTGCGTTGTAGGGATGCAGTGGATCGCCGAACTTGTCTAGTGATAGCGGCTGTACATGCCACTCTATGTTTGCACTGGTTTGATGCTCGTCACTCATCGCAAATGCCCCCAGTTGGGAAGGTGGCATTGTTAATGGACCGCTGCGTTTGAAAATATACTCCAACCCCATAGCCATCTTTCCAAATATAGAATTCGCCCGTTGGTTGAGGGTGACTGTGTTATCGACCTTGTAGATAGTCCGAATCTGCAGATGATCGTGTAGATTCTTACCCACGCCCGGTAGTGCGTGGTGGCAGGCAATGCCAAGTTCGCTAAGTTCT
>JBNMMV010000018.1:0-27476 GCA_051270205.1 Limisphaerales bacterium | reverse complement strand
CGTAAAAAATAACTATGCAGTGAGTGCAGTTGGAACTCTTGAGTGGTGCTCTTAAGCGCAGCCATAGTTGCTTGGGCTGCGACCAAACCGCCGAACAAGCGTGCATTTGCGGTTACCCCGCCGGCACCAGACCCGCCTATAAACTTGTCTTTGCTCGGGCTTTCGAGATTGAGGCGCTTTAACAAACGATCAAATGGACTGTTAGATTGCTCAATCAAGACTGTTCGGCTTCTTGCGGTTAGATTTCACTTGGCCACGTTGTTTTTTGTGGCTTAAACGTCGAGTCTTGGACGCCCGAGAGGGCTTTGTCGCCACCCGACGCTTCGGTATTATTCGAGCGGCGTTTAGCCACTCCTCTACACGGCCTATCGCAGCCTGTTTGTTCTTTAGTTGAGAGCGAAACTGATCGGCCTGCACTACCAGTTCGCCGTCCTTGTTAATGCGATTGCGTTGTTGGCTAACCAGGCGGTGTGTAACTGAAGGTGGCAAACCGAGTTTATTGATATGCACACGTAGTTCTACAGCTGTGCTTGCCTTGTTAACGTGCTGGCCACCCGGACCAGAGGCGTGGACAAATTTGAACTGGCAGGCCTCGGCCGGCAGCGTGGATGCGCGAGAATTAGGCATACAACGTCACCGGCTGCCAATTTCCTGTGAAGTCTTGGGTGTTTTTAAAAGTCGTTGATTGAGACGACCCGCGCGTGTCGATGGTACGCACGGGCTCGGGTAACGTTGCAAACTCATAGCCCGTCACTTGGTTCAGGGCGAGATCCAACACTGAAAATCCGGGTCGATGGTCTGCCCGCAGGGTGCCAGCGTTGATCAAGGTCATGTACTCGAAATGGATAACAGTACGGTAGTGCATGTGGCCGTTTATCAAATAACGCACCTCCTCTGTCTGCAACAGCGTATCGAGTTGTGGGCTGCGTTCTACCGGCATGCGTTCTGTTCCAGGCCAAATCTTTTGCAAGTCGTTGTTGGCCACGCCATGACAGAGCTTAAGATTGCCGTAGGGGGTGTCGAGGTCGTGTTGCCTTGGTAGATTCGCTATGTAATCCAGTTCTTGATCGTTGAACGCCTGGCGTAAGTGCGCATTCGGAACGTGGCGGGCTTTCTCTTCTATCAGCCAACGATCATGGTTGCCGGCCACTACCTTAACGTTGTGTTCGATGAGCAATTCAATGCAGCGATGTGGGTTGCCTATGCCATCGACAATGTCGCCAGTGCACAGCAACGCGTCCACGCCGAGCGCGGTAAGAAACTCTATCGCTTGGAGTAGATGTTCATCGTGTGCATGCACATCACCAATTAAGCCCAGTTGCATAGTTGTCGCCTAGTTTTCAAATAGTTCGAATTAGTTGCCGCATAATCGGAGTATCAGGAAGCGATAGTTTAACAAGATCTGGTGCTGGTATAGACCGGTAGGGCATTGTAAATTTGTTCTCCTATTTAGGGGGAGAATAATAAATGTCGGAATTAGCTGAATTTCGTGCCGAAACCAAAGCCTGGCTGGCAGCCAACTGTCCGCCGGGTGCCTGCGGTCCGGGTCCTATTTCGAACGGTTCAACCAAAATAGAAATCACCGACGCCGATACCATTTTGTGGTTAGAGCGCATGGTAGAAAAGGGTTGGACGGTACCTAATTGGCCTCGGGAATACGGCGGAGGTGGGCTTTCTAACGATGAATACCTGGTTTTGCTTGAAGAAATGGGCGCTATTGGCGCTCGCCCAGCATTGTCGAGCTTTGGCACTTCAATGATTGGTCCGACTTTATTGGAATTCGGAACAGATGAACAAAAAGCGCGACATTTACCGAAAATTGCGCGAGCCGAACTCGAGTGGTGTCAGGGTTACAGCGAACCAGGTTCTGGAAGCGATCTTGCCAGCTTGAGTACACGTGCGGTCGATGAAGGCGATCAATTTGTCATCAATGGTCAGAAAATCTGGACTTCGGGTGCCCACCACGCCGATTGGATGTTTTGTCTGGTGCGCACTGATCCAGATGCACCCAAGCATGAAGGCATTAGCTTCGTTCTCTTGCCTATGGACCAACCTGGGGTGGAGATCCGACCGATACGACTGATCAGTGGTGAGTCGCCTTTCAACGAAACTTTTTTCACCGATGCAATTGCGCTAAAAGAAGATTTGGTGGGTGAGCTAAACAAAGGTTGGACCGTGGGTAAGCGATTGCTCCAGCACGAGCGTTCCGGTATGGAAAGTTTGGTCAGTGGTGGTGCGAAAGGCAATGAGATGACATTGGTTGGCGAAGCTCGGCGAGCATTCGGCGAAGCCAATGGAAAAATTGATGATGCTGCTTGGCGCCAGACACTATTGAAATATGAGATGGACAATCTTGTTTTCCGCATGAGTCAACGGCGTGCGGTTGAGGAAACCGATGGAGGCACACCGGGCCCGGTCACATCAATCTTCAAAGTGTATGGTAGTGAGTTGCAACAAACCTACTACGATCTAAAACTGCAGATGCGGGGCGTTCGCGGCTTTCCAGATACAGTCGCGTCAGTCAATGATCAATTTGAATCCAGCGAAATAGAAGCCACTAAATCCTGGCTCTTCTATCGAGCCGCTTCGATTTACAGTGGCAGCAACGAAGTACAGCGCAACATCATAGCTAAGCGCGTGTTGGGCTTGCCTGATTAAGATATTGGAACCTTTCTGCTAGCGCGGCGTCCAATCTCGCACATTTAACGGGGGCAACGTTATGGAAGCAGATTTTGTTAGTTCGGTGTTTACCGTCATGGCTCAGCTATTGGTTTGGTTACTCGGGATTGGTGTAGTTGTGATCGCGGTACTCTATGTTATTGATCGTACCCAAACCGAACATACGGTACGTCGCAATTACCCAGTCATTGGTCGCTTTCGCTGGCTGTTTGAACACCTCGGTGAATTCTTCCGCCAATACTTTTTTGCTATGGACCGTGAGGAGATGCCTTTCAATCGTGCCGAACGCTCTTGGGTCTATCGCGCCTCAAAAAAGGACGTCGACACCACGGTTGCCTTCGGATCGACGCGAGATTTGCGCCCGGTCGGTTCAATTCTATTCGTAAATTGCCCCTACCCAACGTTAGAAGAGGACACCTCTGATACCAGTCATGTGGTTGTTGGGCCGCATTGCGAGAAGCCCTACAGTACGGATTCAGTGTTCCACATCTCTGGCATGAGCTTTGGTGCCATATCAAAGCCTGCAGTGCTCGCGCTTTCTCAGGGTGCTAAAAAGGCCGGTATATGGATGAATACCGGTGAAGGTGCACTTTCCCCTTGGCACCTTGAAGGCGGCGCCGACATTGTTTTTCAAATTGGTACAGCTAAGTACGGCGTACGCGATAAACAAGGTGCTTTGTGCGATGAGCGTTTGGCGGAAATTGCAGCACACGAACAAGTACGCATGTTCGAGATTAAGCTGAGCCAAGGTGCCAAGCCTGGTAAGGGTGGCATCCTACCTGCCGAAAAAGTGACCGCCGAGATCGCAAAGATTCGCTTCATCACCGAAGGTGAGGCATCAATAAGTCCTAACCGTCATCCGGACATCGACAATCCAGGTGAGCTTTTGGACATGATTGATCGGGTGCGCCGAGTGACTGGCAAACCCACTGGCTTTAAAGCTGTCATAGGATCCTACGGTTGGTTAGATGATTTGTTCGCGCTGATTAAAGAACGTGGCATTGAAAGCGCACCGGATTTTATCACTATTGATTCTGCCGACGGTGGTACAGGGGCTGCGCCGCAAAGTTTAATCGACTATATGGGACTACCACTGAAAGAAAGCCTGCCGCTCGTGGTAGATGCACTAAAACGCCATGGACTTAAAAAGCGCATACGTGTAGTTGCCAGTGGCAAGTTGATTACACCTGCAGAAGTTGCCTGGGCATTGTGTGTAGGTGCTGATTTTGCAGTGACTGCGCGCGGCTTTATGTTTTCGTTGGGATGTATTCAAGCGCTGCAATGTAATAAGAACACCTGCCCCACAGGTGTGGCCACTCACGATAAAAAACTGCAGCGTGGCCTTCATGTAGGCGATAAAACAGAGCGTGTTTATCAGTACGCGAAATCGATGCGTAAAGAACTAGGCACCATTGCCCATTCCTGTGGTGTACCCGAACCCCGCAGATTGCAGCGTTTTCATTGCCGAATTGTGCAAAGCAATGGCCAATCGCGACCTCTGAATGAGATTTATCCCGACGTCCAATAGTGTCGGATAACTTCGGTGCTAATCTTCATAGGTAGGCGTAGGCTCAATCTATGGGCTCTAATTGAGAGCTCGGGGCCGAATAACAACTGGGAGCGATAATAATATGACCATTCCATTGTGGTGTTTAGTCGGTGGCATCGTGCTGCCTTACTTATGGGCCGGCGCTTCGGTACCTTTCCGCAACAAAGAGCTTGGTAGTACGGATTTGTTACAGCCACGCCTCCAGGCGCTGTCTCTCACCGGTGGAGGTGCAGGTGCATGGGGTGCTCAAATGAACCAATGGGAGGCGATAGGTGTTTTTACCGTGGCAACCTTTATTGCTTATACCCAAGGCGTTGACCCTACAGGCAGCTGGGCAACGGCGAGTATTGTTTGGCTAGTCGCGCGAGTGCTGCATGGGGCTTTCTATATTGCGCAACAGGCAGTATTACGCGTTTTGAGCTTCACTGTGTCGCTGGCTATGTCAGGCTGGATTATTGTGATGGCGGTGTAGCTTTGTCGAACACCCGCCGATAGGTGCGAGCCTTGTCTTTCGGTGGGTTTATCTTCACTTCTACTAACAGACGTCCATCAGGTCGCAGGGTCCAGGTTTTAGTGACACGATGATCGGGCGTTTTGTATTTCTGCTCAATCTTCTTTTTAGACCACTTGCTGTCGCGTCCACGGTAGCGACCCTTCCGTAAGGTTTCTTTGTCGGCATCATAGGTCAACGCGATGCGATCAGCTTGTGGCTCAATTTGCATTTGATTGCATAACAAGACAGCTGGATTTTTAGGCGCCATGCGTGATTGTCCGGGTGTGCGCGTTCGCGTTGGCAACGGTAAACCCATCACGGTCATGCTTATATTCTGCAGTACCTTAGAGCGGCCGGCGCCGGATCCTTTTTCGTAGCTGACGCTGACTTTGTCCGATTCTTCGAGATTCAGCTTCCAGTGCCCGGCTAACGCACCACCATTGGCCGTTGCTATAGCAGGAAGGCTGAGCAGTGAGATGGCTAGGGTTAGGGCTATTTTCTTAAACATAGTCAGTTTGATAAAAAGGCAGCCTATAAGTTCACTAGCCGTGATTGGGCATAACTTTGTTGGCAAACAAATCCAACGAACCGAGCAGTTCATCCGGGGTATGGAGTCCCTGTGGAATCAGCAGAAATGCCTCCTTAATGGGCACCGCCTTACTGACTGCTTCGATTTTCCGGTTCAAAGTGTCCGGTGAACCAACCAGCAACCCCGGCATGCCCTGGCCAAAAGGGGTTGGCCAGGTTTTCCAAAACCATTCGTAGTCTTCGAACAATTTTTGGGCTTTCTCATCGGTCTCGGCGCAAACCATCACCCCGCCCCAGCAAGCTTGATCGCCGGGTTCAACATCATGGCCCCAACGTTTGGCTTCCTCTGTCCACTCTTTCCAAAGGACTTGCAGAAATTCAATGTTGCTCGACAAAATAATTGGCCGGCCTTTATGGCGTGCCCAAAATTTGGCGGTGGTTAAACTCTGTGAAAAGCCGCCATAGAGGGGTATTTCGCTTTGATAGGTTTGCGGCGCTATGCCAACGGCATTGACCGCCATGTTTTCCTCAACCCCTTGACCATAGTCTACATACACCGGATGTTCGTGGGGGTTAACAAAGCCTTCGGGTGGAAAGTTCCAGAACTTGCCACGGTGGGTAAGTGTCTCTTCTCGAAGCGCTTTCACCACGACCTCAACAAACTCGCCAAAGTACTCGCGGTTGAGTTCGTCTTCTGCACCCTTTGCGTTCCAAGGCCCCACAGCGTTGAGTTCAGGTTTGACCTTAAAGTTCTCAACCCACCTTGCCTGATATCCGCGAACCAGACCTACGCCAAAGCGCCCCTTTAACATGTGGTCCAACGTGGCGATTTTTTCTGCGGTTTGCAAAGGATTGTTGGTAGTAGATACGAACCCGCAAGTAATGATCTTCATGCGCTGCGTGTGTTGTCCAAGCCACATCGCCATTAGGCAAGGGTCATTGGAAATCTCGAAGCCTTCGATTTGCAGATGATGTTCGGGGTGCCCGATGCCGAAATAACCGGCCTGATCGGCAAACTGTGCGTATTGGGCGATTTCGTCCAGCATGCGTTGATATAGCACGTTGTTGCGCCCCGCCATGCCTTGTTCGAGCTCATGACGACGACCCACAGTACAGTACATGAAAAGGCCAAAATCCATATTATTCTCCGTTGTCCAAGTCATTTAAGGCATTGGTGAGTTCCTCTAGCGGATCCTTAGCGGTACCGGCCTTTTCTTGTGCAAGCTTAGTTTCGGCGTTGGCGACAAACTTGGCCAAGCTCGACCGATAGCCTTGGGCGTCGACATACGGATGGGCGTCACCGGGTGCACGGTCGGTGAGTGCGGCGCGCCGTTTGAAAACACCACCCATGAACGCATGGTTGGGCAAACTGACGCTGACGCCATCTTGCATGGCTTGTAATCGCGCATAGCTTTCTAGGTAGGTCTCTGTGCGCTCAACGCCGGAGAAGTTCAAACCGACACCGCCCAACGTGATGGCCGTGTATTCGTCGGCACCGTCGCGCACTGTGTAGCGCAGCGTCAGTACCCCTTCGGTATGGCCGGGTGTATTGAACATTTCAACCCGAGCATCCCCGAGAACGATCACGTCTCCATCGACAGCTGTAATATCACGAGCTGGCGTTGGTTGGTAAAACCGGCCGTCTTCAGGTTCAGCCAATGCGATACCCCAGTCTTCGGCAGTCATTACAATCCGGCTACCGTACTGGCTTTGGAATGCCGCACTTCCACCCGCATGGTCAAAGTGGCCATGAGTGTTGATCACATACTTAACGTCGGAGGGATCGAGTCCCAGTTCGCGAATATTCTTGATGAGTTGTGTGGTCCATTTGCCGTACAAAGAGTCGATAAGAATCAGGCCGTCACTTGTCTCTAAGACGTAGGCCGCTACCCAGTCGATGCCCACATAGTAGAGGTTGTCAAATATCTGGAACGGCGCCACGTACTGTTGTTCAGCGTCTTCCCAGGTGTCCCACATCTGCTGCATGGCAGGTGGGAACGCAGGTCCCGTGAATTGCGCTTCATCACACAGAATGCACGTAACGTTGCCTGGGTCTGTGCCTGTCACCAACGAGGTGATCCAATCTCTTATGGAAACGCCATTCGCCGCATAGGCATAAAACTCTGGTCGCCTCAAAATAGTGTGTGAGGCGCCGCCGCCTATATAGGCTCGAAAGTTTTCTGCCTCGGCACGTATATCGTCATGATTTGCAGTCAGTGATGCTTTCAGTTCGGTTGTCTCTGAGCCGCCTAGCGCCAGAAATTGTTTTTGCACGCCGTCTTCGGCGGCATCGTACTCTGCAAAGAGAATCTCTGGATGCGCTTTGGCAGCCGCAATATAGAGTCGTTCATAGTTGAACCCTTCCGGCTTTTCGTTCTCGAAACCCTTCTGCTGATTCAGAAAATCGAAAGTCCCCCATTGTTCATCGGGCCGAGAGTCCTGATTGATGCGTCGATAGCCGCCAGCACCGTCGCCCAGCTGTGCAATTTTTGCGTCACTGTAATGATCTGCAATAACGCTGGCATAGAACGGTGAAGGTATGGCGCCAGCAGAGGACCCGGTGACAAATATCTCTTCTGCCTGGGGTACGTTGGCGTAAGTCCAATCTAATACGGCCTGCATATTGGCACGGCCTTGGTGGTGAATGAGCAGATCGTCTTGCCCCGGTTCTACGCCTGGGTAGACCGTGTCACGTGCCCCCATGTGAACGTCGCCGGTGCAATACGGTGCCATGACCACGCTGTAGTCGTTAAACGGATTCGCTGCATTGTTGTAATTGAATATGCCTGTACTACCAGGGTGGAAATTTTCGCCGACGTTAATGTTGTAGGTAGGCCGCATTTCGGGGTCACAATTTTCGCGAAACCAACAGGCGCCTCCGCCTTGCATATACACCAGCAGCTTTGAAGTTGAACCGGGACGGACGAAAAATCGGTAAGGGCTGCCGTCTGAACAGGTGGTCTCGCCTTCGGGGCTGATGCTATTCCAGCCCGCTTGTAGATCTAGTATGCCGGCCCCAGTCTTGGACTGGACCATGGAATTGACCTCGGATTGGGTTTCTAAGGTGGCCGGTTCGGCTGTTTGTTTAGGTGCTTCACTACAGCTGATTAGAAAAAAAAGTGCTGTAGTCAGCACGGCGGTGTTCGTTAGATTCGACACTTCGTCCCCCTCGTTCTAGAATTTCAACCTTAGGCCTAACCACGGCCAGATGTAACGGTACGATAATGATAGATAGAGCACAAACCAGAGATCAACTGACAGCATGGATGCAAGGGCAGCGAAAGGCCCAGGAGGTATGGCTGTGGGCTGAACAAGCCAAGCATGATCGAGAGACTTTCGAGGACCCCTTGGTTCAGGATGTAATTGATACCCTAGCGACGTTGCCCCAAGATCTGATTACTGTAGAGGATGCGGAAATCATGCTGTATGGGTTGAATAACCCCATCGAAGAGGCGGATTTGGCGCAAAACTTATTGTGGAATCACCTCGATAACATCGACACAGAAGCCCGACGCCGGGCGTTGGCTGAGGATGAATTTTACGCACCGTTCTGCGGCGCCGTAACTTAGCGCACCCCAATTTGGGGTAGCTTAATAGGCGAACTGATCTATGCGACTTTGGGCCTGACTCAGGCCTTTACCGCGCACAAAGCGTTCGTCAAGCCAGGTGGTTACGGCTTCTAGCAGCCACTCTTCTGCTAGCGATTCGGCAAAATCCGCAGCATTGAGTGCAGCGACAGATATCCACTCGCCCTGGTAGGGCACCGGGAAACCATTGTCGTTTAAGGCGTATCCATAGACCCGACAAAGCCCAGGGGCTTCCTCGTAGTCGCCAACATAGGAGAGCCATGGTGGTTCAATCGCCACTTGTTGTCGAAGATGGTCTTTCAACGGTGCAATGAAGTTACCTCGATCCCAATCAGGGATCGCTCGCTCTTCGTGTACCGGTCCACCAGGCAGTTGCAAGCCATGCTCGGTTGGCATTAGCAACAGTTCCACTTGATTGTCACGCTGCCGCGTCAAGAGCGCGCGAGTTGTGGTGATGTCGTTTTTGGAGTGCACCGCTAGGAGGTTCTGGCCCGCCGGGGACAAGGCCTCTGCCACCTTGTCGGAGTACAAATAATATCCCGTCGCCGGTGGGTGAGATGCGGCCGCGTATTTGTTGAAAAGTCCCACCCGGTGGCGGTCAGAGCTGTTACCCGCGGCTTTGTGCCACAAGTGCATGTTCATTAACAACAAATCCCCGCGCTCAAGGTTTGGGTTAATAAAGTCTTCCGCTGCAGGTTTTAGTGCGGGGTCAACTTCCAAGCAAGGTGTTGCACCGGGTTTAATGCGTTCCAAACGGTGCGAACCAGGTGCGATGTACAATGGGCCTGTGTCATCGTCAAAGCTACAGAACGGTACGATGGTAAATAGCCAATTCATGGAAGAGCCAACAGGGCGCCAGCGTTTGTAGTCATGATGGGCGCCCAAGCCAGCACCACCGGGGGTACGGTCGTAGATCACGTAAGCCGTGAGCTTAGGTTGATCATTGAGCAGATCTTTAGCTGCATCGACAATGGCTGGGTGTTCCACAATGAAGGCCAAATCTGGATCTTCCAAGCATTGGCAAGCCAGGGTATATCGCCCGGGTGCAGGAAACTGGGGTGCATGCGGGTCCAGGGTGCCGTCTAGGGGCGGGTTATTCGCTACACCGCGCTCCAACCGCTCGATGGCAGTTTCTTCGATGGCGCCTTTGAGTAACAAGTATCCGTCTTGCTGGTATTGTTGTATTTGATCCTTCGAGAGCACTGACGTCTCCTCAACGCTTGGCAGCCTATACAGGGTAGGCTAACCTGCCCACGCTGTGCAAATGCCCGAACTCCTCTCACTTATGAATCTGGAGCAGATTGAAGAAAATCTGTTTCGTGCGTCCCATCCCGTGGGTCGTACCGGGCGCCTGTACGGCGGGCAAATTATGGCCCAAGCAACCATGGCCGCGGCCTATACCGTTCGTGATGCCGAGCCACCAAGAATATTGCACTCTTTGCATGGCTACTTTTTACGGCCAGGAGATCCCTCTGTGCCTGCCATTATTCAGGTTGAACGCTCAAGAGACGGGCAGTCTTTTAGCAATCGTCGAGTCTTGGTGGTGCAACATGGCGAGCCAATCTTCAGCATGGATCTGTCTTTTCATATAGCTGAACCAGGATTCAGCCATTTCGACCCGATGCCTGATCTGCTGCCACCGGAAGACGATAAGATTCCAGATTACCTTTACGACTCACCATTTATCACCTGGCGATTTGAATTCCGACGCTTGCAATCCGAGACCCCGCAACCACCGCAGCAATTTGTTTGGTTCAAAGCTAATGGCGAGGTGCCCGACGACCCGCTGCTGCAAACTTGTTTGCTGGTCTATGAATCTGACAACACGTTGTTGGGTACCACGCGTCTACCGCACCGCGGACAATTCGAACGAGAAAAGATGCAGGTGGCGAGTCTTGACCATGCCATGTGGTTCCACCAAGGTGTAGATCTGAACCAGTGGCATCTATATGCCCAAGATTCGCCGAGCACCTCGCATAGTCGCGGTCTCAGCCGAGGGTCAATTTACACCAGGGACGGACACTTGGTTGCCAGCACAGTGCAAGAAGGTCTGATCAGACTAGTGAACTAATTCAGGGGAAAAATCAGGGGACAGGTCGAAGACCTGTCCCCGCTTCGGGAAAGTAACCCAGGGGACTGATCGCAATCAAAGTCAGGGGATAGATCGTAGATCTGTCCCCTCTTAAGGAGAACAAATGCTAAACAACAAACTCGTTCGACAAACGCTCATTACCTGGTTCGCCCTTGCCAGCGCCCCGGTTGCCCTGGGAGCCGTCAATTTGGACGCCTTTGCCAAGGAAGGGGTTCAGCGCCTCTCAGCGTATCTACAAATAGACACCATTAATCCGCCGGGCAACGAAAGCCGTGGCGTCGATTTCCTAGCGAAAATACTCGACCAAGCTGGTATCGAATACAGCACCGGAGAAAGCGCGCCAGGACGCGGCAATCTGTGGGCCAAACTGCCCGCTACAACTAAGCGTACTGCGCCGGGTTTGGTGCTGTTGCACCACATAGATGTTGTGCCAGCCAATCGAGCATTTTGGAGCTTCGATCCGTTGTCGGGCCAGATCAAAAATGGCTTCGTTTACGGTCGAGGTGCCATCGACACCAAGGGTCTAGGTATCGCCCAGTTACAAGCCTTCCTTGCCCTGAAAGAAAGCGGTAAACCACTGAATCGAGATGTTTGGCTGATTGCCACAGCAGACGAAGAGGCCGGCGGTTTCTTTGGTGCAGATTGGCTGATCAAAACTCACCCGGATGTTTTTGAAGGGGTAGGTTACGTGCTGAATGAAGGGGGTTCTGCGCGCCGTTTTGGAGAAACCACGGCGGTTATGATCGAGGTCACACAGAAGATTCCATTATGGCTGAAACTCACCGCGGTTGGTCGGCCCGGGCATGGTTCAGCACCTTTGGTCGAGACTTCGGTAACCAAGCTGGTTCGGGCGCTTAAACGCATTTCCGAAACAGAGTTCCCAGTGCGCGTACTGCCACCGGTCGCAGATATGTTCGAAGGCATTGCACCGTTTCAGACTGGCGAGGACCGTGAAGTATTTGCATCCATTGGCAACACTCAACCCAGTCAAGACTATCTAACGGGATTGAAACTGAGAAACCCTGGCGCTCATGCGTTACTGCGCAACACCTGTTCAATTACGCGCCTTGAAGGCAGCAGCAAAATTAATGTCATTCCGGCCGAGGTGCATGCTGAACTCGATTGCCGGCTGCTTCCTGATCAAGACCCAGAGGCATTCCTGAACGAACTTGGAACCATAATTAACGATGGCCAGATCAGCGTTGAAAAAATTATGGGTTTCACTCCAGCTGTCAGCAAGACTGCAACCCCACTTTGGAAAGCGATCGAAAAAGTATCGTCGGAATTCTATGACGCTGAGGTAATACCTACCGTATCGGGCGGCTTTACCGACAGTCACTTCTTCCGTGATCTGGGCATCACCAGCTACGGGTACTCACCGTTTTCGTTTTCCAACTCGGAATTCTCAGGGGTACACGGCAACGACGAACGAGTGTCCGTTGAGAATATTTTGCGCGGCGTTCGCATCTACTATGCGTTGTTGGAGGACTTCACCACCGACTAGCTAGTTCTTGTCCAGAAATTCAGGTCAATTGTACTCACCCGTCGTAAGTTGGCTGGAAAACCTGATTAGAAGTGCTCGCAGCCCAAGCGTCAGCGGCGCTAGCCTGCGGAACTCGCCCTGTTTATTAGCGCCTTTTAGGCGCTAATAAACAGGGCTCAAACAACTTCCCCTTCGGGGTCGCCCCGCCAACACTCGGTCTAAACGCTCGGACGCTTCTAATCAGGTTTTCCAGCCAACTTACAACTCTTGCCAGCCTAATTCTGACTATTTTGGACAAGAACTAGCTCGCGCCTGTCCCGAAAGGACATCTTTTGATCATGGGATCGCGTAAGGCATTTGATCTGGAATTGAACCTTGCGCTACTTAACCTAAGCCGGACGAAGAAAAAAGACCTGGCGTCCTAGCCTGGGCTTGTTTTCGTAGTACGGGTACCGCGGAGCGGCGCAAAGTTGGGTGCAAGGTTCAATTCCAGATCAAATGCCGAATCGAATACCAAAAATATAGAATCTACCTTTTCGGAACCGACCCTCGTTAGCGCGACAGCGCCTCGTACAAACCCTGATAATTGGGATTACTCGGCGCGCGTTCCACCAGTTTTGTGGCAATTTCTAGGGCTTCCTCGGCGACCTGTGGATCGATAGTGCTCTGATCTCGAGCGATCGTTGCGTGTAGAAACATAAGTTGCTCGTTGTAAATCGGTGCGGCACTCAGCGAGCGAAGCAATGCCAAGGCGCCATCAGTTTGGCCCAAACTGTGCATTGCTATGGCGTAGGCATAAGCCCACTGCGGAGTTTCAGGTTCGTGCTGGTGTGCTCGCTGAAGGTGCGTTAGCGCCAACGGTTGTGAGCCATTTCTAACCAGCCACATTGCATAGGCATATTCCACTTCTGCCATATCTAGATTCAGATTCAGCGCGGTCAGTAGGAAAGGTTGTGCGTCGCGGTCTTTGTTTTGCGCGCGCAGTAGATCCGCCATATTGAGTAAGGCAGGTACAAACTGTGGATTGATAGAAAGTGCATCCGTAAGGTGAGTGTGTGCCTGTGAGAACTGGCCGCGAGTCAACGCCACGGATGCCAAATTGACGTTTGCGCCAGGCGTTTCAGCGTTCAGAAGATTCGCATCTACATATTCTTCCAACGCCAAACCTAGTTGCGGTTGCAGTGTGCTCTGTTCCTGTGCACTTAACTGGCTTATGGCAACACTTGCGGCGTGGGTGCGAATCGCGCGTAGTGGGTCGGACAACAGACGCCCGAAAGCCCCTGAGCGGCGTCTTGGCTCAAGACTTGCCAATCCAGCAACAGCGGCGTAGCGAACCAAATCGTCTGGGTCGCGGCTTGCCGCATCATAAGTTCTGACTGAACCGGCCTGAGTTGAGTTGCTGAGTCGAGACAATGCCGTAGCTCGAACAATGGCGTTCTGCTCTTTGTCATTGACAAGTGTCCTCAGACTGGACTCCGCGGCCAACGAATTAAGCACAAAGATTCGGCTGAAATGGTCGGTAGGCGCGTCTTCTGTTGTGGACTTGTCCTCGTGGCATTGGGCACAAACATTGGGAGCACCGTGCTTCTTCGCAAGGTTGGGCTGTGGAATGCGTAGGCTATGGTCGTGGCGGACATCAACGCCCATGTAAGTTTTGGACGGCATATGGCAGGAAACACAACGAGCACCGACGCTTTGTTGCGGGTGTTGGTGGTGGCCGGGACTCGCATAAGTTCTAGTGGTAAGTGTTGGGAAACGCGGATTTCCTGATGGCGAGTGGCATTGTAAACACAGGCCATCGCCTGCAACTTTCAATTCGCCGCTGTGGGGTGCATGGCAGTCGTTGCAGGTAACCCCACGCTGGAACATTTTGCTTGATACGAAGCTGCCGTAAACATACACCTCGTCGTTGATTTGGCCATCTGCATGATAGATAGGCTCGTTTAACAGCTGTGGTACATAGTGATCTAACAAGGAACTACCAGCGGTGTATCCCTCTGCGATTTGTTGGCGCCGTGCGTGGCAAGGTGCGCAAACGTCGGGTTGCGTTTTTGGGTTCTGTAGTGTGAGCGCCGCCGGTAACGAAACGGTCGGGTTTGCCGCATGTGCTGAACCGGGTCCATGACAGGCCTCGCAACCCACGGCCATTTCAGCATAAGTAGAATCGAATTGTTCCAGTTCGCGGTCGTAGCCTTTCTGGAAGCCGGTGGTATGACAGTCTGCGCAGCTGCTGTTCCAATTCTGCGCCTGACCCAGCCAGTGGAGCACATCGCCAGGTGGAATAGTCTCTTCCGGGTATTGCAAGAACCAACGTTGGCCACCTTTTTCTCGTGGTCTTGAATCCCAACTTTCTCGTAAAGTCTGCAGCCGACCTTCGCCTACGTCGGCCAGATACTGTTGTAAAGGCGCCACGCCGAAGGTATGGGTCACGGGGTATGTCTTGTCTGCGAAGGTGACCTTGAAGGATTGCCCTGCCTCGGAAAACCGGGCTCCGCTGTGGGCTTCAATGCTTGCAAAGTCGGCGAGTATTGTGGAATCCGTGGCGGGGAGCATGGCCTGAGCATGATGGCTCTGTTGCCAGGCCGCGTAAGCTTCAGCGTGACATGACTGGCATGAAGTAGAGCCGACCCAGGTTGGCTCGCTTGTAACGGGGCTGTCGCTCGTCAAGTCTTGGTCGGCGGCGCTACAACCGAACAAAACGCCGACCAGCAAAATAATCGGAAAGCTGAACAAAAAGCTGCTCATTAACCGTCTTTTTTGCGCGTTTGGGGAGGTACGCGTGAGTACTCTGGACAAAACTATATCCGCCTAAATATTCGGGGAAATGGTACCCTAACGGCCGAGCTTATGGGTCAAATAGTAAAGTAGAGGGTGAAGACAATAATGAGTGACAATCAGTCAGACACAGATGCAAACGTAACCGATAAGAAAAAAACCAATGTCTGGTTCAAACTGGCAACCTGGGCGCTGACGCTATTGTGCTTTTACTTGGTAATCGGGAAAATTGGCGCCGCCGCTGCACGCGATGGTCTGAGTACCATCGACTATCTCATCAAGTTTTTTGGTGACGCAGACTGGGTCTTGTGGCTGAGCTTAATGATCCCCTACTCGATCTTCTTTTTTCTCGTCGACAGTCATGCGACCTGGCGAGCTATTCGCTGGTTTAACGCACCTGATTTACGCCTCACACAAGTGCTCCCTATACGCGCCAGTGCCTACATTTTATCGTTGATAAATGAACAAGTCGGTAAGGGCGCCATGTCACTTTACCTTTTGCAGACGCATAAAGTTCCAGGTTGGCAGGCACTTTCAACCATGATCATGATAGGGCTGGTTGAAATCTACCAACTGCTCTTTTTCTCAGCCATTGGCGTATTTCTGTATTACGATTTGGTGCAGGCAGCCAGTAGTGAGCGTGCGCTCGATGTGATTTTGCCCACTGTATTCGCCATTGCCGCGGCCTATTTGCCGATACACATTTTGTACTTTCGGGGTCCTTGGACCAAGAACGGGAAAATTCGCAATGTGCAGGTATTCAGGGCATTTCGCGAAGCGCGCCCGCTGCAATATCTTTTGCTTCTGTTGTTCAAAGCGCCAAATTTACTCGGCGCCATCGTGGTCTACACCATTGCTCTGCAACTGTTCAACGTCGACGTCTCATTTGGGCAAATGATGGCCTTCTTGCCGGTCATATTCTTGGCAGCAGCTTTGCCGTTACCGTTTCACGCTGGGGCGTTGCTGTTGTGGACAGTGTTATTTCCTGGCTATCCGGAAGTCGGTGCTTTTAGCCTAGTCATGCACACGTTCTTCGTACTCTTCAACGCGGCTATTGGCGTGGTATTTTTACCTAAGGCGAATGCCGAACTGTTTAGCGCAAAGCAAAAAGCCGAGCAAGAAAGCTCTTAAGAGTTGAGACGCCAGAGGGCCAATGCCCGATCGGTCATGGAGATGAGGCTAGTCAGCACCAATAGCCATGCTGTGACTGCCACAAGTGGCATCAGATAGGTAAAATTGAGCACTTGCGCGCCGATGGCAGTGCCTGCCAAGGCGTAGTAGGCAATGCCATTACTTCGGCCGATGATGCTGGCCTTTAGTGGTTGCCCTGCTAAGACTTTTGAATCGAATACGTATTGTGTGAATGACAATAGAATCAGTGGCCATAGATAGGGATTAATAAGTCCTTGAGCAGCGAGCGCCGCGCAACAGGCCGCAACAAAAAGTGCGTCTGTGGTGTGATCGAAAATTCCGCCAAAGCGAGTTTGTTGATTAAACCGGCGTGCTAAGCGACCGTCGTAGACATCGGAGACAACCGCGAGAATAAATAACACCGCAGCGACCGACCAATCTGCAAAAAGTACTGCGAGTGCAGTGCCAGGGATAAATGCGAAACGAAGCGCGGTTAGCAGGTTGGCCCACGTTACCCAACCCATTTAGCGCTCAGACAAGCGAAATATCACTCCGCCGTCTTCAATAAAATTGTCGCCTTCTGAACGTTCAAAGTCGTATTTGGCGACATACTGATCAAGAATCGCCACCACTTCGTCGCGATCGGTGACCTCAGTTGCCCGGCCCAAGTAAAGATCCCCAGAAAAGGACAATTTCATATGCGCGTGTTTTATTAGATTCGAAACCCAAACACTGTCGACACTTGCACCAGTAATGTAAAAACTATTGTGGTGCGCGACCCCCCAAACGGTTACTGAGTAAGGGTCTTCGGGGTTCGTTTCTAAGAGTGCGTTCTCGAATTCTTCTGTAAAACCCCAATCCGTGGGCCATGGTTTAACTTCACCGTCTAATTCGCCGCCTGGTATTGGTCCCATGGGGCCGCCGCATGCCGTTAATAAAAAAGTGGCTGCGACCAGTATGCTTGTAGCTGCTGCGACATTGCGCATGCGATGCTCCCTAAGTTGTAATACCCACTCTTGAGGTGAGTTATGTCCTGATTCGGTATGCTACTTAAAGTAATAGCAAAAACATATAACGACGGGACATTTACGAAACAAATACATGGGGGAGCGTATGTCGCAAAAATGGTTCATTACCGGCGCTAATGGCAATCTTGGCCGGCGTCTGGTTCAGAAATTACTGGATGAACACGATGTGGTAGCCGTTGTGCGTAGTGACAAAGCGGCCGACACATTGGCAAAATTACCACTTGAGGTGGACGCAAAAAACCGGCTCACGGTCAAGGTGCTGAGCTACACAGATGAACAAGCACTAGCCGAAGCCGCGCAAGGCTGTCACCGAGCGGTGCATTTAGTGGGGATATTAAAGGAAGGCGGTGGTGCCCGTTACGTCGATGCGCATGAGGCGAGTACGCAAGCGCTGCTCTCGGCGTTAGCCCAAAGCAGCATCACGCACGTTACCTATCTTTCAATCGTCGGATCACATGCTGAGTCAAATAACGCTTGTCTCGCATCCAAAGGTCGAGCTGAGGATATGTTTCGTGCAGACACCTCTCCACAAAAAACTTTGGCGAGTACCGTTTTACGCGTGCCGATGGTGTTGGGCGAAGGTGATTATGCAAGTTTTGCATTAAAAAAACGTGCGAGCCGAGGGCTCAGTTTCAGTTTTCGGGCTGGGAGCCTGGAGCAACCAATATATGCCGGTGATGTAGTTGCAGCCATTATCGTTGCAGGCACGGGCCAAATAGATCAAACCTTAGACCTAGCAGGACCCTGTGCCATGACCCGCAATGAGCTTACCCACAAAGCAGCTCAAGTCCTTGGTACCGAAGCACGAGTGGTCTCATTGCCTATGTTTTTAGGCTATGGGTTGGCGTGGTTATTTGAAAAAGCCTTGCCTAACCCGCCATTCACAGCGGCCATGATAGGGGTGCTAGACCACGATGACTTGGTAGAGTCCAAGGCTGCCTGGGAACAACTTGGACTTCAACCCACATCCCTTGAGGATACTTTGACGGCAGTACTTACGGGCTAAGAAGCCACTAGCGCTAGCGTAGGGCTTTAGCCAAAAAAGGCAGGCTCTTGTCCATGCGATGGTCTACCCCGCTGTGGGTGCCGTCGAATTCTAGGTAACGGTGAGTAATCTTGTGTCGGTTAAGCACACTAGCCAGTTGCCGCGTGCCGAAGTGAATGTGAAATTGGTCCCGCCACCCGCAGTCTATGTATATGCCACGAGAGGTTTTTAAGTTGTCTCGGTACTCGCGCACCATATGAATAGGATCGTGGCGTAGCCATTTTGCCCAGCGCTGTTCAAGTTTTACACCGGTATTTAGATCGTAAGGTACGCGAAATCCTAAGGGGGCACCGGGGTCGGGATCGTAGGTTGCCGCCATACAAATCATCATTAAGGCCATAATATCACTACCCGCCAATGCTTCGCGCGCGTGCACGTCGGCCAGAAAACGAGCGATTCTGCCGTCATCGAAGCCAGGCTTGGCAGATTTCTCTTTCGGTGGAGATTTGCGTCCGCTCAGCGCGTAGCGCTGCAACGTGGTCAGCGTCTCCGGCCAACTGGCTTGGTAGACAAAATCGAAATAAGCATCACCTGAAT
The DNA here is from genome assembly GCA_051270205.1 of Limisphaerales bacterium. Taxonomy (GTDB): domain Bacteria; phylum Pseudomonadota; class Gammaproteobacteria; order Pseudomonadales; family Azotimanducaceae; genus UBA4421. The sequence continues at coordinate 8,549 of JBNMMV010000018.1, read as the reverse complement.
GGTTGGCCACAGCCCCCCAGGTATCCGGGTACTTCATGGCATGAACAATCGCACCATAGCCGCCGGACGACTTACCGAAGCAGCCCCTATGTGCTCGGTCTGCCTTGGTGCGGAAGGTACGATCGATAAACGGCACGATTTCTTTTGTAAGGTAGTCGGCATAGCGTCCGATCGCCGAGGAATTGATGTACTGATTGCCCCCTAAAGCCGTGAAGCAGTCGGGAAAAACAACAATACATGGGGGCATGGTGCCGCTTTCAATGAGTCGGTCGAGCTTTTCGGGCACATTTTCCTCAAAATTACGCCAATTGGTGTGAGAAGGGCCGCTGCCTGTGAAACCAACTAAATCGTAGAGCACGGTAAAGCGACGTTTTGAGCGATTAGATTGGTCGTAAGCGTGGGGTAGATATACCGGGAAAGAACGGCTGCTGGGGTCTTTCAAAGGGTTCGATTGGAGGATTTTCGAATCGAAATCTAGGTGCACTAACGCGCCCTGCCGAGCGGATTGAATTTTTTTCGCCATAGATTGCCAAAATCCTTCTACAAGAGGGTACAACAGAGCTTTCAAGCATACTCCATCACGAAAAACGGTGGCAGCGAAACCCAAAAATTGAATTCGGAATACTCATCACATCTTCGGCATCCAATTTTAAGTAGCGTGGGCCTTGGATGGAATTTTCACCAATAGCACCGAGAAACTGTGAATGGAATCACACATAAAAAACGACGCTCGACAGGAATCCAGCAGTATGCAGACGCCCCCGGCCCTTGTGACCGCTTCTGAAGAAAAATCCAGTGCCACCGAGGCGTTACGTGCTGAGGTAAACAAGTGGCAAGAGCGCGTGCCCAAGCTAGCGAGCGCTTTGCGATTACGAACCGAAGAACTTGCCGCTGCAAGGGACCAAATTCGCGGTTTTCAACAACAGCCTAGCGGTGCCGCGCAAGAAGTCGATACACGGCTAAAAACCCGCGATGGATTGATCAAAGAGCTGGAAGAGAAGCTTGCGAAACTTACCGAAAAACATCAAAAGCTTTCTGGTGAAATGCATGGCGTTGAGCTTGGCCGACAAGCAGCACATGAAGACTTGGCTGGGTGGAAAGACAAATGGCAGCAGGTTTCAGAATCGTTAGACGGTGAAGCGAGTCAACGTGCCGCATTACAAGAGCAGTTGAACACACTTCGAGAGAAGCAGACCCAAAACGGCCAAGAGCACGAGAGCGCACTATCTGAATTGACAAAGCGCAATACAGATGAGGCAACCAACCTCGCACGTCGCAATGAACAACTAATTGAATCCATGGAACTTGCTAACAAGCAAATCGCCACCTTGGGTGAAGAATTGAGTCAGCTCATTAGTCGGGTGGAAAGTGAAAAAGCCAGTCGCCAAAACACCGAGACTGTGCTCACGGAAACTCAGGCTGAGCAAAAAATATCTGCGGCGCGCGAAGACGAGATGCAGATTCTTGTTGAAGATATGCAGAATCGAATCGACAGTCTCAGCCAAGAACAATTGCAAGATCAAGCCGAGTGGGCAGAACGTCTTGCCACAAAAGAACAACAACAAGTGACGCTAGAGCGAAAACTCAGTGAGACGGAAAGCGAAAACCAGATTGCCATAGAGTCGCTGCAGAAGACCCTAGAGACTGATCGCGAGACAGTTCAAACCCAGAGCGCTGAAAAACAACAGCGCATCGAAGCCCAACAACGGCAAGTAGATGCCCAACAACAGAGAATAGACGCCCAAGAAAAGGAAATCGCCTCCTTTTCTTCTGAGGCCAAGAGCCAAAGCGAGGAGATTGTTCGCCTGGAAAAATGCGTTCAAGATGCCCAGGCGAGTGGTTCGCGTTTCGAGCAAGAAAAACGGTTGCTTCTAAGTAGTGCCCAAGAATCACGAGATGAAGCTGCCCGTTTGAAATCCAAATTGGAAGAACGTTCGCAGCTTGTGGTGGAGTTAGAAGCTGAGAAACAGCAACGCGATGACCTGAAAAACGACAAACTCGCTGAACTCGACCGCCTAAAGCTCGATGCTGAAACAGCACTCAATCGGGTAACGGCGTTTCAAGAACACAACAATACGTTGGAGACACGGGTACAAGAACAGCGCAGCTTAATCGAAGACTTAGAGCGAGAACTGAGTGGTGAACAAGAAAAGAGCGGCAGACAGAAGAAGACGCTCGATTCACATGAAAAAATTAAATTGGACCTCCAGGATGAACTGAAGCGCGTGCAAATCTCCGAAGACGACAGCAAACAACTATTAGGCGACGAGCTAGCCCAAGCAGAGGATGAGATTAGCACGTTGCAAGATGAAGTGGCTGAGGCGCAGCAGAGTGTAGATGACGCAAAACAAGAGACAGCACAACTACGTACAGAGCTTGACAGTCAGCGGGCCGTCCAAAACAAACGATCAGAAGTCGAGCAACAGCTGCAGAGTGAGCTTGATGAAGAAAGGTGTAACTCTGTTGAAGCTAGCCATCAGGTTGAACTTCTTCAGACTCGCCTGACTGAATCTGAAGATCAGTTGGCGCAGGCTACTGTCACAGCGCAAACGTATAAAGCCGAGTTAGTCGCAGTCCGAGCTGAGTCGGTTGATGCCGCAGAAGTGCGCGTGCTTGGCGACCAAGCTCGTGTTCTAGAAACTAAGCTACGTGATCGCACGCAAGCGTTAGACGAAATGCGTTGGCGGGAATCCCAGCAAGAAAAACAGGAAAATTCTGTGGCTGTGGTTATGGTTTTAAACCAACAGTTAAAAGACGCTCGAGATGAAATTGAACGGCTCAAGTCAGTTCGGGTTGAACGAGCAGGCGATCAATTGACACTAATTCATGGCGTCGGCGAAAAGCTTGCGCAGCAGCTTGCAGAATTGGGCTTAACGACCTTTGCGCAAATAGCCGAGCTCAAAGAAAAAGATCTCGAGGCAGAATCCCACTCCTTGCACGTACACAAGACACGCATCGTACGAGATGAGTGGATCAAGCAAGCCAAACAGCTAAGTCAGTAGGACAATCTGACAGCACTCACTATATAGGCATGTAGTTGGCCTACTTTGGGTGCTTATTGGGCTTTTCTTCATTGGGAATCCTGGTTATTATCGGCGCTGGTTTGATTGTGTGATACATATATGCAAGTCACCGAGGCCGAGGACAAGAGGCGTTCAGACGATGACCGCCGATCTACAGATCAGCGCAGGCGCAGTGTGCGTGGATTGTTCGCTGTTAAAACTAAAAAAGATCCATCTGACCGACGACAATTAGAGCGTCGAGGTGCCCGTTCGTTCTTCATGTTTTGGCGCCGCCGAAGCACCTAAAATAGATAAGCACCAAGACCGCAAATCCCCTGTAAGTAATCAATAAATAAGTTCTAAGTAGTTATGATTCACACTGTTATTTCGCTAACGGCGAAGCTGTTTTCTTTTGCGACTTTCACTCTGCTGATTTGCCTGAGTGGCACAGTTAGCGCCGCCGGTGATGCGGTAGTAGGCAAGGGCTTGTTCCCAGTGTGTACAGCCTGCCATGGTCCGCAGGGCTTAGGTAATCAAGCCATGAACGCACCCAAATTGGCGGGTCTTCCGGCATGGTATTTTGTCAAACAGATGCAACTATTCCAACAAGGTGCGCGGGGCACTGCTCCTGGGGATATGTCAGGTATGCAAATGGCGAGCATGGCTAAGGGGCCGCAGCTTTCCAGCGAACAATCGCTAAACGACCTGGCCGCCTATGTCGACACATTACCTAATACCATGCCTGCACCCACCCTGGTCGGTGATGCGGCGGCGGGTGCTAAACTATATCCGGTATGTGCAGCCTGTCATGGCGCACGCGCCGAGGGAAATGAAGCAATGTCGGGTCCACGGCTTGCTGGGCAAAATGATTGGTATTTGGTTGCACAAATTAAGAAATTTAAAGCCAAACAACGGGGTTATCACAACTTAGATCACGGTGGTCGGCAGATGCAGCCTATGGTAGCGATCCTGGCTGACGACAAAACTATAAACGATGTCGTTGCCCATATCAGCACGCTCAAGTAGCGTCCTCGAAGATACATGAGCGGTAGGCTTACCATATCGCTCGCCGCGATTGTCCAAAACTACCAAACCCTCCGTGCTGGAATAGAAAGTGCTGGAATAGAAAGTGCTGGAATAGAAAGTGCTGAAGTGGGCGCCAGTGAAGCAACTGGCATTGCCGGTGTCGTCAAAGCCAACGCTTACGGACTCGGTTTAGAGCAGGTCTCTGAAGCGCTCTACATTGCAGGGTGCCGCAATTACTTCGTCGCGACTGCCTCTGAAGCGGTGCAGTTAAGGCGCCTGTTGGACGACGTTAACATATTCGTATTCAACGGCGTCACACCGAGCACCTTAGAGGAATTGTTGGATTCTCGGATTACTCCGGTGCTAAACACTCAAACACAAATAGAATGCTGGAATCCAACCGGCAAGCCTGGCGCAATTCATATAGATACAGGTATGCAGCGACTAGGGCTGAGTGTCAGCCAGGTAAGGGCGGCTACAGCGAATCTTCAGTTTGAACCCGTCTTGCTCTTGTCACACTTTGCCCGCGCGGATGAACAAGACCCAGATGCTGCCCAAGATCAGACCCAAGCATTTGAAACCGCGACCGCGGAGCTGCGCCGGCGCTACCCCGCCGCACGGCTGAGCTTTAGCAATTCGGCAGCGACCCTTGCAGGCGGAGTTGGCGATGATCTTTGTCGACCAGGCATCGCGCTGTACGGTGGCAACCCATATGTCCATGCGGACAATCCTATGCAGCCCACGGTTACCCTCGAGGGTCAGGTATTACAGATTCGCGAGGTAGCCCAGGGAACCGCTGTTGGCTACGGCGGTAGTTTTGTCACTTCTCGCACGACCCGCATCGCGAGCATTGGTGTGGGTTACGCGGACGGAGTTCCACGCTTGTTGTCTAATAATGGCAACGCGGTATTGCGTGGTCAACGGTGCCCCATTATTGGTCGTGTCAGCATGGACATGATTCAAGTGGATGTTACCGATGTAGAAGGTGTGGTCGAGGGTAGTTGGGCTGAACTTGTGGGTGATGGCATTGGCATCGATGAGATTGCCGAACAGGCTCAGACCATTGGCTATGAAGTGCTTACCGGCCTGGATGCGGCCCGACGGTTGGAGCGGGTTTACACCTAGCTTCTGCTGAATCGCACGTTTCCTGCGAATAGAGCCTGCGATATTGGGCAACATCTGCTTCTGCCTCTTCGAACTGTCCTAAGCCGCGTGCTGCCAGCGATCGGTTTAGAAGTAAATGCAGTGGATAGTCGCGGTTCAATTGTATGGCCTGAGTGAAATGACTATGTGCCTCACGAAAACGCAAACTATAAAGATCTACGACCCCTGCATTTGCCAGCGTATGCCAGTCTTCGCCGCTCAGTTGCAGTGCGCGACCAATTTCATCGTCCCCTAGGCTTAAATTGCCTGACTTCGCGTAACCCACGGCTAGCGCCGAAGATATGCGTGCTTTCGGTGTGTCGTCGGTGACTTGTTCGAGTGCGCTCAAACAGGCAGAGGCATCGAAAGGTAGGCGCACTACGGATGCATAACAAGGCTCGGCTGTGACCTCACCTGGCGGTAACTCGGTCACAGGCATGCTGCCTGCCAGTACTAGTAAAAGTAACATTGCGTTCATTGCGCAATTCTCATACAGCCGACTGCACGTAGCAACAAAATTGAGTAAGCTTCAGCATCAATTACCGGGGGATGAGCATGTCTATCAACGTCAACGGAATCTTAAAAAACAAGGTCGCGATAATAACAGGCGCCAGCCGTGGACTTGGTGTGGCAGTTGCCAAGCGTTTTGCCATGGAGGGTGCAAAAGTAGTGGTGACCGCACGTTCCGTCGCCGCGGGCGACCACTATTTGGGCGGCACCATTAACGAGACGGTTGAGGAAATAAATCAGGCGGGCGGTGAGGCGCTGGCGGTACAAGCAGACCTTAACTTGGCGGAGGACCGAGCACGTCTCGTAACCGAAACCAAAGACGCCTTTGGTGCTGCCGACATCCTCGTCAACAATGCCGCCATTACCTACTTCATGCCGGTTTCAGATTTCACTGAAAAGCGTTTTCGTTTGATGATGGACGTACAGGTTTGGGCGCCATTTGAGTTGAGCCAGCTGGTACTCCCGGATATGCGTGAGCGGGGGGAGGGTTGGATTCTTAACGTATCTTCACACGCAGCCATCCATCCTGAAAAAACATCGGGTGGCCGCGGTGGCACGGTCTACGGAATGTGTAAGGCAGCGTTAGAACGCTTCACCACCGGCTTGGCAGCTGAACTTTATGAAGAAAATATTGGCGTAAACGTAATTTCGCCGGGTTTGGTAGAAACCCCAGGTACGGTTCATCACAACCTCATTACTGAAGAAAGCAAAGACCGAGTGACCCCCATTGAACACATGGCCGAAGCCTGTTTGCATCTTTGTCATGGAGACCCCAAGGTGCTTACGGGACGCATTGATTACGCAGATGACGTTATGAAGGAGTTTGATCTCAAAGCGGCTGATCTTGTTTAGCGAGCTAAACCTCAGTTGTTTCTAATGGGCATTTCGGTCTTTTTGGTGACCGTGCGAAGTGTGAAACTGGAATGCACGCGCGCGACTCCAGGTAGACGCGTTAGGTGCTGCGAGTGAATGCGCTCGTAATCACCTGCGTCGGCGACAATTACCCGTAATAAATAGTCGGCATCGCCGCTCATCAGATAACACTCCATTACTTCCGGCAGGTCGCCGACGGCTTGCTCAAACGACGCTAGGTCGGCTTGTTGTTGGGAGTGCAAGGTAATGCTCACGAAGACGTTGCCGGGATATCCGGCCGTTGTCTGATCGACTAAGCCCACATAACCGCGCAACAGCCCGCTTTCTTCCAGCAGTTTTACCCGCCTTAAACATGCCGACTCTGACAAGTTAACGTGTTGGGCCAATGCAGTGTTCGAAAGGCGGCCTTCGAGTTGAAGTTCGTGGAGTATTAGTCGATCAATTCGATCAATATTCATAGAAAATTCTAATAAAATTGAATATATGATCAGTATATTCTTAATAATGGCGAAATCTAACCCTAATTTGCAAGATTCCGCCTACTTCCCCTACCTATAATTAGCGCTCAATGCAGTTAAATCTATGGGTGTGGAAATGAGAATAGGTGTCCCCAAAGAAACCAAGAACCATGAGTATCGGGTAGGTCTTACGCCTTCAAGTGCAGCCGAGTTAGTCAATGAAGGGCACGAAGTCTGGGTCGAGCACGGTGCGGGTGCGGATATAGACTTCAGTGATGAAGCCTACCAACGGGCGGGTGCAAAAATGGTATCGAAGTCAGATGCCTTCTCAACCGATGTTGTGGTGAAGGTGAAAGAACCCTCTCTCCAAGAGTGTGCTCGATTGGGTGCGGACCAAGTGCTCTTCACCTATTTGCACTTAGCAGCAGCAGAGCTGCAAGCGAAAGCCCTTTTGGCCAGTGGCTGCACGGCAATTGCTTATGAAACAGTAAGCAATGAACAAGGCCAGCTACCGTTGTTGTCTCCGATGAGCGAAGTCGCGGGGCGCATGTCCATTCAAGTCGGTGCCTACGCGCTGCAGAAAAGTTCCGGTGGGCGCGGCACGCTGCTTGGCGGAGTGCCTGGCGTTGCACCAGGGAAAGTTGTTGTTCTAGGGGGTGGCATGGCGGGCACCAATGCCGCCTACATGGCCTGTGGTCTTCGGGCTGACGTCACCATCTTAGATAAATCGGTAGACCGGTTGAGATTTTTAGACCAGGCGTTCGCTGGACGGGCTAAGGTGCTGATGGCCTCAAATGACAACGTAGCAACCTCCGTTCGTTCGGCGGACCTGGTGATCGGAGCTGTTCTTGTTCCGGGTGCTGCGGCGCCGAAACTAGTTAGCCGATCGCTGTTGCGTGAAATGCAGCAAGGTGCCGTGTTGGTAGATATCTCTATTGACCAGGGCGGTTGTTTTGAATCAAGCCGTCCCACAACGCACGACATCCCCACCTACATTGAAGAAGGGGTTGTGCACTATTGTGTGACGAACATGCCGGGTGGTGTTGCCAGAACCGCCACCGAAGCGCTTAACAATGTGACACTTCCCTACGTAAAGGCGCTGGCGTCCAAAGGGTGGCGGCAAGCCCTGTTAGATGACCCCGGATTTGCCAAAGGGTTAAACATCAGCGCTGGTCGTTTAGTTCACGTCGCTGTTGCCGAGGCATTGGGTTTACCCTACGCGGCTTAGGGTTAGAGCCTAAGAGTCACTCTTTGTGATCTGAAAAAACCAGGCTTGCGAAGGCGCAAGCAAACGTGGAGGAAAGCCTTTTCAAGCTTGAAACCCCAATCAAGCTTATTGCCAGTTATGCAATGCTAGTTAGTGTGCTGACGTCACGTACGATCCGATTTCTACCTTAGCCAGCAAAATTGGAGATCCACCAAGTGTTACCAAACGAATCCTTAATCCCGCACTGGCGTTCCTGGTAAGGCTTGTCTTCTGGTGGCGATATAGCTGTAGCGCCGAAGCTCTTTTCGGGTGCGAATGCTGCATCTACAT